>CAKZMN010000088.1 GCA_937128575.1 uncultured Alphaproteobacteria bacterium
CTGGGTCTTAATGCAGTCCCAGATAATGCGAGTCATCTCATCGCCATCAATTTCAACAATAGGATTTTTAACTTTAATCTTGGTCATGCTCTATCAACTTTCAAAGCCGTTAAATTCTTATACCACTAAGATTTAAGCGCTTTAGAGCAAGTTTTCAATCTCTTCCTCGATCTTTTTATACGCATATTCAAAAACACCACTTTTCGCGATGCGGCCTTTGCCGTGCTTAAACACTTCGTACATCATGGTACGAGGACCAACTTTTTTGATTAAAAATTGAAGATAGGGCGCCTGCCCCTGAGATTTAAAATACGTATAGCTCGCATATTCCTCTTCGAAATCACAATCCACAGTGCGATAGGTCAAAGCCTTATTGCCCGCTGCGCGCAAATATAAGGCGTCCAGTTTCTTGAATTGGGCATTACTAAAGCCCGTTTTGGCAACGAAGTTAGGGTTGTTTATGATTTCAAAACTCATATATCTATTTTACCATGTTATCAAACAAGGAGGAAACACTATGGCCCTATTGCAAACACCCGAAAAAGACACAAGCTTCTATGCGCCTGATTTTACACTAAAAAACATCGATGGATCTAGCGTCAGCCTGTCTGGCGTGAAGGGCGAAAACGGCGTTCTGGTTATGTTTATTTGCAATCACTGCCCCTACGTAAAGGGCATCACGGACCGCCTAGCCTCCACGATGAAAGCGCTACAAAACCAGAAAATTGGCGTTGTCGCGATCATGTCGAATGACGCAGAAAACTACCCCGCAGATTCCTTTGAAAACATGAAAATATTCGCCGAAGAAAACGAATTCACCTTTCCATACGTCATTGATGAAACCCAAGAGGTGGCAAAGGCCTATGGCGCGGTATGCACCCCAGACTTCTTTGGCTTTGATGCAGACGGGAAATTGCAGTATCGCGGCCGCCTAGATAGCTCAGGCCACCAGCCCGCAAATAGCGAAACAGTGCCCGAATTACTAAACGCCATGACCGCCATCGCAGAGGGAAAAACACCACCCACAGACGAGACACCATCCATGGGCTGCTCCATTAAGTGGAAGTAACCAACAAAACACTGGAAACGCGCCAAAATATGGCTAATATGTTCTCACACAATAAACGGGAATAATCAGACATGTCAGATTTACTAGCAGAAGTTGATGAAATGATGCGCCAAGAGCGCATGACGAAGCTGTGGAATGACCACGGCACCAGCTTCATTGGCATCATTGCCGCCATCATCATCGGAACCGCTTTGATCTCCGGATATAAATCATGGAACGCCAGTCAAAAAGAAAAAGACACGGCGCAGCTCATCGCGCTGATTGAAAGCCCAGAATTTCCTGCAAACATAAATGCAGATGCACTGGATGTACGCCCCGGCATAAAAGGTTTGGGTCTAATTTCAACCGCAGGGGCTTTGTTGGCTGAAGACAAATCAGACGAAGCGCTAAAGCTCTTAAATGAAGCCAGCACGAATAAATCAATTCCAGACGACATCCGGGGCTTGGCAAGCTTAAGCGCCGCGCGCGTAGAAGCCAGCCAAGAAGAAAAACCCGCAGATTTGCAGGCCCGCCTTGAAAAAATATGGAGCGATAAAAACAGCCCATGGCAATATCACGCCCGTCTAGAGGCCGCAGCTCTATTGGCCTCCACGACCCAAGATTATAGCGCAGCGCTTAGCCACCTAAACATCATCCTAGACACACCGCGCCTCCCAAGCAGCCTCTATGACAAGGCCAAAGCGCTCAATCATATCTATATGATCAAGCAACATGAGAAAAAGGAAAACTCATGAGAAATCTAAAAACACAGCTTATCGTCGCTCTTTCTGCGACCGCATTGCTTTCCGCATGTAGCGGCAATGACGAAATAGCGCCTCTAGAAGGAGAGCGCATTTCCGTACTTGAATTAGAAGAATCGCTCGAGCCCGATGATGCCCTGCTCGAACAACAAGGTTTAATCGCGCCCGGCGCATGGAAAAACTCTTTCTGGCCTCAGGCCGGTGGATACCCCAATCACTCCATGCAAAATTTGGACTTAAATAGCGGCCAGCTCAAAAAACTATGGAGCGCCGATATCGGTGCAGGCAGCACAGATGAAATCCCCCTAACTGCGCAACCCGTATTGGTCGATGGTGAAATTTTCACATTAGACACAGAGGCAAATTTAACCGCCTTTGATGTAAAAACAGGTAAGCGCGTCTGGCAAATCGACATCACCAACGAAAAAGAAGATGACCAGGTCATTGGCGGCGGCATTGCTTATGCCTCTGGCGTCTTATATGTAACAAGCGGCTTCGACGAAGTACTTGCCGTTCATCCTGCAAATGGTGAAGTATTCTGGCGTAAGAAAATTCCTGCACCATCTAGAGCCGCACCAACAATAATGGGCGGACGCCTTTACGTCACCACCCTCGATAACCGCTTACTCGCCCTAAACGCAAAAGACGGCAACATATTGTGGGAGCATGCCGGCCTAAC
>CAKZMN010000089.1 GCA_937128575.1 uncultured Alphaproteobacteria bacterium
ATCGCGCTACATTCAATATGCCAGCCCGGACGACCATAGCCCCATGGACTATCCCAGCCCGGCTCATCATCCGCAGACGGCTTCCACAAAACAAAATCTGCAGGATCTTTTTTGTAAGAGGCAACCTCAACGCGCGCGCCTGCAATTTGTTCGTCGCGGCTGCGTCCACTAAGGCCGCCATAGGCCGGAAAGCTAGGCACGTTAAACAACACATGTCCGTCTTTATCATCCGGCTCATAGGCATGACCGCGCTCAATTAAGGCCTGGGTCAGGGCAATCATCTCGCCAATATGTTGCGTAGCTTTGGGCTGAATATCTGGCGCTTGCGCGCCCAGCGCGGCCATATCATCGTTGTAAATCTTGGTATATTTCTCAGTAATCGCGCTGATCTCTTCGCCGCTTTCGCGCGCGGCCAGCATAATTTTATCATCAACGTCGGTAATGTTGGACACATACGTCACCTTCGCATATTGCGTGCGCAGCACCCGCGCGAGTAAGTCAAACACCACCGCCATGCGCGCATTACCAATATGCGCATAGCTATACACCGTAGGGCCGCAAGCATAGAGCTTCACATGCGCCGGATCAATGGGCGTAAAAGCCTCTTTTTTGCGGCTCAGGCTATTGTAAATCTGTAATTGCGGCATAAATACATCCTATAAAATGTTGTTGCAAGCCAAGCGGGCAAATGCGAGTTTTTGTTTTTACGAACAGGCGCAAGCGACGCAGAATAGAACACCTATTTCAGGAGCGAAGCAACGCTCTGTAAAAACAAAAGGGCGCATTTGATGCTTTTTTACTGGAAAATAAGGGAAATTACGGGTAAGACCAACCCCTAAATGCGAGACAGGACTTAAAACATGTCAAAAATTGTAGAAATGAATCAAGATAAAACAGAGCGCCCCTCACGCGAGGAAGCAGAAAAAGCCGTAGAAACACTATTGCGCTATATCGGTGAAGATCCGAAGCGTTCCGGCCTGAAAGAAACTCCAGCGCGCGTTGTGCGCTCATATGATGAATTTTTCACCGGCTATAATCTAGACGCTGCCAAAGACCTGTCCAAAACATTCGACGACATTGAAAACTTTGATGACATGGTTATCGTAAAAGACATCGATTTCGTATCGCATTGTGAACACCACATGGTGCCCATCATTGGCAAGGCTCACGTTGCATATTGGCCAACAGACAAAGTTGTCGGCATCAGCAAGCTAGCCCGCGTTGTCGATATTTTTGCAAAGCGCCTCGTCTCTCAAGAAAATATGACGCGCCACATCTTAGAAGCCATCGATGACACGCTGGCCCCGCGCGGCGTAGCAGTAATGGTAGAAGCCGATCACCAATGCATGTCGATACGCGGCGTGTGTAAGCCGGGCTCCGCGACTATTACCTCTAAATTCTCAGGTATTTTCAAAGATGATCAAAGCACGCGCGATCGCTTTTTAAGACTAATCGAGCGATAAACACCAAAGCGCGCAACTTTTATTCTTTTTCAAAATAAATACCGCGCACATAGGGCGAACCCTTCACGATATTCAAAATGCGTTCCTTGGAAAATGGCTTTTTCAGAAAATTCTTCGCGCCCCCTTGTGCGGATTGCGTAATATTTTCCTTCATCGTATCCACGCTCAGCATGACCACATAGGCACGCGGATCAACCGCGTTAATGGCCTGCAAAACCTCATGTCCATTAATGCCGGGCAGATGAATATCTAAAAACACGATATCGGGCGCGTTATCAATATAGGCCTCAATGGCCTCTTCCCCGTTGCGGCACACGGTTAAATCATAATCCTTACCCAAAATATTCGCGGCATAGGCGGCCGTGAAGCGATCATCCTCAACAACCAGAACGCGGGAATCCTCGCGGCGCTGACGACGTACAGGGATGCTCTCCACCTTATGCTGGTCACACATCGCGTAATAGGCTTCAAAACGTTTACTCGATAAAAATTTCTGATCCACCAATTTTTGATAGCTGTAAAAATCAGTCACCAAATTGGATTGAGAAGAAAAATCAGCGCGCAATTGCTTCGCCATAGTTTTAAAGGTTTCTTGAAGCAGCGCCTTGTCTTCATCGTCGCCAACATGAACCAATAAAACCGCATCATTATCCGAAAATAAATAACCATAGCCACGCTTAAAATCAGATCCCACGCGCAGCATTTCATCAACAAAAGCCTCGCTTTTTATGCGCGCCTTACTCAAGTTATCTTCAATTTCACTGGGCTTAGAAACAAGCTCAGTATGGTTTAACAACCGCGACATAGCAAAATGCAGAGCCATCCATCCCTTAGGATTCTCCTTGATTTTATCCAGCGTCGTTAGAAAATGATATTCGGCGCTCTCGCGCACGGCTTCAATCATTACCCCTATACCCTATTCCTTTAATTTCAGATAAAAATTCTACGCAAAAAACCTTTAATATTCATTATAAATCAGTCTAGTGTAGAAACTAAGCGCTAAAAATATAAATAATTACAACAACATAAATAAAGAGCCATGGATTTTAAGTGCCTTCTGGAACCAGATATAAAACACTTCATTGGACAGCATGAAAATGATGATGTGCGCACGCTGGCGCTTAAAAAACCACCGCAAGAACGCTGGCCCTATGCGCTTATTATCGACCAGATAAAAGTGCGGCAAAAGGCCAGAACCAAAATTCCGCAATGGCTTGACCGCCATCCCGACATCATTTTCCCCCCGGGCGATATTATAGAACAAGCCT
>CAKZMN010000090.1 GCA_937128575.1 uncultured Alphaproteobacteria bacterium
AAGGGGCAGATATTAAATTTACTGCTAATATCGAAGATCTAAAAGAAGAATTTGTAACGGATTATATCTTTCCGGCGTTTAAATCGCAGGCGGTTTATGAGGGGCGTTACTTGCTGGGCACGTCTGTTGCACGTCCAATTATTGCGAAGCGCCAAATTGAAATTGCTGAAAAAGAAGGCGCGGCTTATGTTGGACACGGGGCAACAGGAAAAGGAAACGATCAGGTTCGTTTCGAATTGTCCTATTACGCTCTAAAGCCAGACATTACAGTGCTTGCGCCATGGAAAATGGATAACTTTTTGGCCGCTTTTGAAGGTCGTCAAGACATGTTGGATTACTGTGACAAGCACGGCATTCCCGTCACCGCCACGCGCAAGAAACCCTACTCCGAAGATGATAACCTTCTTCACATTTCACATGAAGCTGGCATTTTGGAAGACCCGAATGCACCGTGCGCCGAGGATGTTTATTCACGCACGGCTTCACAGTTAGATGCGCCGGATGTGGCTGATATTATTCAGATCACATTTAAGGACGGCATCCCGACTAAGGTTAAAAACACAACTGACGGTACAGAGAAAACTGGTGCGCTTGAGCTATTCATGTATTTGAACGAGCTAGGCACAAAGCACGGTATTGGCCGCCTAGACATGGTTGAAAACCGCTTTGTTGGTATTAAGTCACGCGGCGTATATGAAACGCCGGGCGGCGCGATCCTTCACAATGCACACCGCGACCTAGAGGGTTTGACGATGGACCGCGAAGTTATGAATTTGCGCGACTCTTTGTCCACTAAGGTTGCTGAGCTTATTTATAACGGTTTCTGGTTCTCGCCAGAGTTTGAATTTTTGATGGCGGCCATGGATAAGGCGCAGGAAATGATCGATGGCACAGTTACTGTGCAATTGCTGAAGGGCCTTGCATACCCAATCGCCCGTACATCGCCGGTGGCACTTTATGATCCTGACCAATCCTCTATGGATATTGAAGGTGGATATGATCAGAAAGACGCCGAAGGCTTCATCAAGATCAATGCAATCCGTCTGAAAGCGCATACATTGATTACGAAAGAAGCGCAGAAGCAGCGTAAAGATAAAGCGGCCTAAAGCATGAGTGACAAACCAGCCAGAGCTATTGGATTTTTCTCCGCGGTGTTTTTATCGCTGAGCATTATCATTGCGGGCTGGTTTATTTCTTACGGTTTGGTTTATCACGGTAGTTACAATGATTTTGTAACCGTGAAGGGCTTGGCAATGCAAAATGTGGAGGCCGATCTGGTTGTATGGCCCATTCGCCATGTGGCCACAGGCAACGACCTTCCGGCGGTGCAGCAGCAGATTGAAAACAACACTCAAAAAATCACGGCATTCCTTCGCGCGCAAGGCATTGGCGATAGCGACATTGCGACGCGGAAGATTGATGTGACGGATTTGCTTGCGCAAAGCTATCGCCAGAATAATGTTGGCCAGGCGCGCTTTATTGTTGCCGAAACCATCACTGTGCGCACAGAAAATATCGACGCCATTGATAAAGCCAATCAAAATTTGGGTGACTTGCTGAAGCAAGGGATTAGCCTGTCACGTGAAAATGGCAGCGGTAATCCAGAATATATTTTTACCAAACTAAACGACATTAAACCGCCGATGATTGCGGAGGCCACAAAGAGCGCGCGCCAGTCCGCCGAGCAATTTGCAAAGGACACAGGCGCGGCCGTTGGTGATATTAAGCAAGCCTCTCAAGGGATATTCCAAATTCTGCCGCGCGATTCCAACAATGGCTATCAAGAGCGCCAGCAGCGTCACAAAACTGTGCGCGTTGTCTCTACCTTGAAATTCTACCTCGATTAATTCTCCTCTGCGCTCCGCATCTTATTCTGGCATTTCAGCGCGTTATAGGGTAAAACTTCCAACATGACTAAAGACAAAGCAAATCAGATGTGGGGTGGACGGTTCGAAGAAAAACCGTCTGATATCATGGAGCAGATCAACGCCTCTATCGGTATCGATAAGCGGATGTGGATACAAGACATCCGGGGTTCAATCGCGCATGCAACAATGCTGTCGCAGCAAGAGATCATCACAAAAGATGAAGCCGTGCAGATTGTGAACGGTTTGAACACCATTGCTGAAGAAATAAAAAGCGGCAATTTCGAATTCAAAGCGTCCCTTGAAGATATTCATATGAATATCGAGGCGCGCCTTAAAGATTTAATCGGTGATGTTGCGGGCAAGCTGCACACTGCGCGCTCTAGAAATGATCAGGTTGCGACAGATTTCCGCATGTGGACGCGCGACGCGGCCGCCAGCGTGATTGAACAAATCAAATCACTGCAGGCCGTTTTAGAAGCGCTGACGGTTAAGCACAAAGACCACATCATGCCCGGCTTCACGCATTTGCAGGCCGCGCAGCCCATTACCCTTGGCGTGCATATGGATGCCTATTGGCACATGCTAGAGCGAGATAAAACGCGGATGCGTGATTGTATGGTGCGGCTGAATGAATGCCCGCTAGGCAGCGCGGCGCTGGCGGGAACGCCCTACCCTATTGATCGTGATTTCACGGCTGAAAAACTCGACTTTGATCGCCCTATGCTTAATACGCTGGACGGTGTATCGGCGCGGGATTTTGCCAATGAATTTCTATTTGTAACCGCGCAGTGCGGGCTTCACCTGTCCAGATTGGCCGAGGAAATTATTCTTTGGGCAACCCCGCAATTTGGCTTCATACAGCTATCGGATGCCTGGAGCACCGGAAGCTCTATCATGCCGCAAAAGAAGAACCCAGACGCAGCGGAATTAGTGCGCGGGAAGACCGGACGCCTGAACGGTAATTTGGTGCAGATGATGACTGTGCTAAAGGGATTGCCGCTGGCCTATAATAAAGACCTGCAAGAAGATAAAGAGCCTGTCTTTGACAGCTTCGATACGATTTCTCTTTGCCTGCAAGCTATGAAAGGCATGCTGGAGAGCGCCGCATTTAACACTGATGCGATGCTTAACTCTGCCGAAATGGGCTACACCACGGCAACCGCGCTGGCTGATTGGCTAGTGATGGAGCTAGGCCTTGCCTTCCGCGATGCGCACCACATTACGGGCGCGATTGTGAAAATGGCAGAGGATAAGGGCTGCAAGCTTGATGAGCTTGCCCTTAAAGACCTACAATCTGTGGAGAGCAAAATCACAGATGACATCTTCTCTGTTTTATCCGTCAAAAATGCTGTAAAAAGCAGAAATTCATAAATTTGTATTTTTTTTCATAATTCTATATATTTCCCACAGGTGGGAAACATGAAAAAATTACAAATCGAAAAAATCACTGATTACGACATTAGCAAAAAGCCCGCCGATGGAAATATAGGCGTTTACTTATCCAATGAAGAAAACACACCGCACATTCATCTTTTTGAAGTTGAGCGCCGCACTGGCCGAAACTTTACTTTCTCCGCTCCCAAAATATGCTCCGACATCCTTAAAGCCTATCTACCTGAAAAACAGCTATATGAAGTAGACTGGACATATACAACCGGTGGAGCACATACAGATTTTTCCTTTAAGACAACTCATGGGGAAATTAGCGGAATACATTTTACCAATGCCTTCCCCACGAACATCAGAACACCCCTGTCAATTGATCGGTGTTCTGAATTTTTTTCTCACCCCCAAACTGGCTGCGCACAAAATGAACCAAAAAGCATATGGCATAGCGGTCCGCTAGACCTCATGATTGTCCCTATTCCGAAACACAAAGAAAAATTTATCGTGTTGCGTGATCCATATATGTCTGCAGACCATCAAACTATTTTGGCAAACCCAAACAAATTCATACATGCATGGCTTACACAATCCTTCATGAACGCAAACGTAAACGACTTAAATGGGTTAACGGCGGAATACGCAAAGAACGCGCGCTTCATGTCAGGCGATGACAACCCAATAGCACCACTACACAGCTCCGTAGAAGAGAGCTTAACGCATCTACGCCCAGAAGGGTGGTATCCCCACGAATCTGCAATGATCAGCTATCAACCTGCAAGATCGGGGGGCAAAATCAATTTTACGAATGGTCGACACAGAACAATAAACTTCTTCAATGCAGGCGCCCCATTCCTTCCTTTTTTCATGTACAAAGGAGAAAGAACCGACAAGTTCGCAGAAGAATTTGAATGGCAGGGCCCCAGACCAGAAGACAATATGTAGTATTTCTGGTTTCTGAATATGCAAGCATATGATAAAAGCAGGAATGGCTGATACAAACTCTCTTCTTAATGTTCAGAATTTAAGCGTTACCTTCAAAACGCCCGGCGGTGATTTTGTGGCCGTTGATGATGTCAGCTTTTCGGTTGATAAGGGGGATACGCTTGCGCTTGTGGGGGAGTCTGGATCTGGTAAATCCGTAAGCGCGATGTCGATTATGCAGCTACTGCCCTATCCCACAGCCAGTCATAGCGACCAATCATCCATTCAATTTAACGGTGAAGAGCTTGTCGGTAAGTCCGAGGGCTTTATGCGTAAAATTCGCGGACAGCAGATTGGGATGATATTCCAAGAGCCGCAGAGCGCGCTTAACCCCCTTCACACAATCGAAAAACAAATCAGCGAAGTTTTATTCCTGCATCAAAATATGAGCAAGAAAGACGCCAAAGCGCGCGTGCTGGAGCTTATGGATTTGGTGGGTATGGGGATGCTTAAGGATCGCATGGGCGCCTATCCGCACGAGCTATCCGGTGGGCAGCGCCAGCGGGTTATGATTGCCATGGCGCTGGCGAACAATCCCGATTTGTTGATTGCGGATGAGCCGACAACGGCGCTAGACGTTACTATTCAAGCGCAAATTTTAGAGCTGCTTCAAGATTTAAAAGACCGCCTGAATATGGCGCTTATTTTGATTACGCACGATCTTACCATTGTTGAGAAAATGGCCGATAAAGTTTGCGTGATGCAGCATGGAAAGCTGGTGGAGGCCAATAGCGCGAAGGCCTTATTTGCCAAGCCCAAGCATGATTACACCAAGATGCTATTGAATGCACAGCCCAAGAGCGAGGCGAACAAGACCGCGCCGAATGCGCCAGTTATCCTTGATGGGACAGACATTAAAATTCACTTCCCCAAGAGTAAGAATTTCTTTGGCAAAACCACCGACTGGGTGAAGGCCGTTGATCATATCAACATCACCGCCAAAAAGGGACAGACCATTGGCGTGGTGGGCGAGAGCGGATCGGGCAAGACTACGCTTGGGCTAGGTATTTTGCGCTTGCTTAGCGCCAAGGGAAAAATTGTTTTTCAGGGACAGGATATTTCGAGCTTTCATCGTAAACAGATGCGCCCGCTGCGTGAGGATATGCAGATTGTTTTTCAAGACCCCTACGGCGCGCTGTCTCCGCGCATGTCGGTTGCGCAAATCATCGGTGAAGGCTTAAGCATTCACCGCAAGAATTTAAGCGCCGCAGAGCGCGAAGACGTGATTATTGAAGCGCTGAAAAGCGTTCATATGGACCCCGAAACGCGCCACAGATATCCGCATGAATTTTCCGGCGGTCAGAGGCAGCGCATTTCCATTGCGCGCGCGATGGTACTGCGCCCCAAGTTTCTAGTATTGGACGAGCCGACATCGGCGCTTGATTTATCCGTTCAGGCCGAGATTGTTGATCTACTGCGCGAGCTTCAGGATAAGCATGAGCTGTCCTATATATTCATTAGCCATGATTTGCGGGTGGTGCGCGCGATGGCGCATGATTTGATCGTGATGCAGCATGGCAAGGTGGTTGAGGCCGGCCCGGCAAAAGACATCTTCGAAAACCCGCAAGAGGAATACACCAAGACCCTTCTTGAAGCGGCGCTTAATTTAAAAGCAAAGAAAAAGGCGGCCAATTAAGCCGCCTTCTTTTTATTCATTTAAGGGCTGCGCTTATTCAGCGTCTAACCAGCCCATTTTGTAAAGTACAGCCGCAAGAAGCGCGCCGCCAAATGGCTGACTGGCCAGGGGTTAAGTATAGCGGAGAGAAATCTTCACTGCCGACCGGGTGAGATCGACCTGATTCTTCTGGATCAGGAAACGCTGGTCTTCACCGAAGTTCGGTGGCGCAAGCATCAAAGTTACGGCGGCGCACTTGCCTCGGTGGATCAACACAAACAACGGCGCTTAATCA
>CAKZMN010000091.1 GCA_937128575.1 uncultured Alphaproteobacteria bacterium
TTCTTGACCCGCATTTGGATATCGAAACCGGTGATTGGTATGACGCCGACCGCGTGCAGGAAGTTGTTGATCATCTGACTGATGCTCTGGGTGATCTTCAGTATGCATTCGTAAGTGTTCGCCCAGATATTAATCGTAAGCGTGAAGCGGGCATTATTGATGTTGTGTTTGGGGTTAGCGAAACGCCGCGTGTGTTCGTTGAACGTGTAGAGGTTAATGGTAATGTTCGCACGCTGGATAAGGTTGTGCGTCGCGAGATGTTAATTGTTGAGGGCGACCCGTTCAACAAATCGAAGTTGGCCCGTTCGGAGCAACGCATTCGCGATCTAGATTTCTTTGAAAATGTTGAAGTGAACGTAAAGCCAGGTTCAGCGCCGGATAAAACGGTTGTTGATATTGATGTTGCTGAAAAATCTACGGGTGAATTGTCTGTTGGTGCGGGTTTCTCCACCAATGATGGTCCGCTTGCCGATTTCCGCATTCGTGAGCGTAACCTTTTAGGTAAGGGGCAAGATCTTTTGCTTGGCGCTGTTATTGCGGGTGAGCGCACGGAATTTGACCTTTCCTTTACTGAGCCACATTTCTTGGATCGTGATTTGTCTGCTGGTTTTGATGCGTTCCACTCTACGCGAGATTTGCAGGATGAAAGCTCCTATGATCAGCGTCGCACCGGTGGTGGGTTCCATATGGGGTACCCGCTTTCCGAGCGCTGGAGACAGGCGCTTAGATATCGTATAGAGCGCAATGAAATTACAGATGTGCAAAGTGATGCTTCTCGCTTTATTAGAGATCAGGCTGGAGAGCGCGATACGTCCGCTATTTCACAGCGGCTTACATATGATAGTCGCGATAGTAAAATTTTCCCGACAGATGGTTGGCTTTATTGGTTTGATACTGAGCTAGCCGGTTTGGGCGGTGATGCTAAATATGTTTCTGGTAAAACAGGTACGTCATATTTCTATCCTTTGGCTGATCAGTGGACGCTTAATATTTTGGGTGAAGTTGGCGGTATTAGCGGTTACGGCGATACTGATGTGGCGATTAACGAACGTTTCTTCCTTGGTGGAAGCACGTTGCGCGGGTTTGAACGCTCTGGTGTTGGGCCGCGCGATATCACGACCAATGATGCTTTAGGTGGTAATATTTTCTATCGCGGCACGGTAGAAAATGCTTTCCCTCTCGGTCTTCCTGAAGAGCTTGGAGTTTTGGGGCATGCCTTTAGTGACTTTGGTTCCTTGTGGGAGCTAGATAGTACGGGCGCGGGGATTGTTGATAAATCCTCATTGCGCGCTAGTGTTGGTTTGGGCATTTCATGGCGCTCTCCATTCGGGCCGGTTCGCGTTGATTTTGCGGTTCCCATTGCTGAAGAAGATTTTGATGAAGAAGAAAACATCAGATTTGACTTTGGTACGCGTTTTTAAGGATATTACTCTTAAGCGGCTTAGCTTGGGTTAAAGAAAGTATATAATGATGATTACTCGAAAATTTGTAGCTGCCCTTGGCGCAGCGTGCTTGTTGTTTAGTTTTGCCGGCGCAGCCATCGCGGCAGACGTTGCAATTGGTGTTGTTGACGTTCAGAGCTTGCTTACCAATTCTGATGCGGCCAAGAGCATACAAAAGCAGGTGCAAGCAGAGCGCGAGAAGTTTTTGTCTGAACTTTCTAAGCATGAAGATGTTTTGAGAGACATGGAAAAGGCTCTCGTTGACGGGGCAAAAGATTTGTCTGATGAGCAGAAAGTGCAAAAGAAAAAAGAATTTGAAGAGAAATTCATGGAAACGCGTGAAATTGCGCAAAAGGGTAAGGGCAAAATTGATAAAGCTCTGGTCTCCGCGATGAGCGATCTTAAAGACGAAGCGTTTAAAGCCATTGAGTTTGTTGCCAAGGATAAGGGTTATAATTTGATCTTGGCGCGTCAGCAGGTTGTGGCCTCAGACAAAGCGATTGATATCTCGAAGGAGAGTTTGAAAAAGCTCAATGATTCTATTTCGAGCATCACTCTGAAATTGGATTAGGCACTGGGAGTTTTATGCGATCATGCCGGATAAAAGATTTTTTAAAAAACAGGGCTCCTTAACCCTTTCTGAAATTGCAGAAATAAGTGGCGCTTCGTTGCTGGCGGATGCTCAG
>CAKZMN010000092.1 GCA_937128575.1 uncultured Alphaproteobacteria bacterium
ACATTAGTTTTGAGCGCGGATCTTTCCGCGTGCGCGGGGACACGGTTGAGCTGTTTCCTGCCCACTTTGAAGATCGTGCATGGCGCTTTGATTTATTTGGTGATGAGATTGAGAAAATCACGGAATTCGACCCGCTGACGGGGGAGAAGTTCGAGGTTTTAGAGGGGGTGCGCATCTTTGCCAATTCCCATTACATCACGCCGGGGCCGACCATGGCGCAGGCGATTAAGCAGATTAAGCGCGATTTAAAGCCCCGCATTGCCGAGTTTGAGGCGGAAGGGAAGCTGATTGAGGCGCAGCGCATTGAGCAGCGCACCCAGTTCGATCTGGAAATGTTAGAGGCGACAGGGATGTGTCAGGGGATTGAGAATTACTCCCGCTATCTGACGGGGCGCCCCGCTGGCGCGCCGCCGCCGACCTTGATTGAATATTTGCCGCAAGATGCGCTGATGTTTCTGGATGAAAGCCATGTGATGCTGCCGCAGCTGCGCGCGATGTATAATGGTGACCGCGCGCGTAAGATGAATTTGGTGGATTATGGCTTCCGCCTGCCTGCCGCGCTGGATAACCGGCCGCTGCAATTTGAGGAATGGAATAATTATCGCTCTCAAACGGTGTTTGTTTCCGCAACGCCCGGCCCTTGGGAGCTGGAGCAGACGGATGGTGAATTTGCCGAACAGGTCGTGCGCCCCACCGGATTGATTGATCCAGAGGTGGATATCAGGCCGACCGCCAATCAGGTGGATGACATGATGCATGAGGCGCGCGCCGTGATCGCCACGGGCGGGCGCCTTTTGGTGACCACCCTGACCAAGAAAATGGCAGAGGATTTAACCGAATATCTGAATGATAACGGCATCGCCGTGCGGTATTTGCATTCGGATGTTGATACCTTAGAGCGCATAGAGATTTTGCAGGATTTGCGCCGCGGGGCGTTTGATGTTCTGGTCGGGATTAACTTACTCCGTGAGGGATTGGACATCCCCGAATGTATGCGCGTGATGATTTTGGACGCGGATAAGGAGGGGTTCTTGCGATCCAAAACATCGATGGTGCAAACAATTGGCCGCGCCGCGCGTAATGTGGAAGGGAAGGCGATTTTATACGCCGACCGCATCACAGAGAGCATGCAATACGCGATTGATGAAACAAATCGCCGCCGTGAAAAACAGACCGCTTATAATAAAGAACACGGCATCACTCCAAAAACGATTATTAAAGAACTTCCTCCTGAACCTTCTGTGAAACTACGTGATCTTAAGCATATTGCACAGGCAGATGTTGACAAAATGATTTCGCAATTATCTAAAGAAATGGATGAAGCGTCTGAGCGATTGAATTTTGAGGAGGCGATTAAAATTCGTGATGAGATTGATCGTTTGAAGAAACGATAATCTAACTAAATAATCCGCCAATAATATCGCCAACAGCTTCCACAATTCCACGAACTTGTTCGTTATTCGGTAACCATTCTTCAATTGGAAGGTATTCTTTAATGTCAACAGTTTGTTCGAATGGAATTTCTTGCACTCCTTTAATTGGGATTGAGATATATGCAATACCTTTCACTGTAACAAGAATTTCATCTTCTCCTAATGATTGAAGAACTTCTGAAACAAGTGGTTTACCAACACGACCCGTACCCCCTGGTCACCCCTGGATAATGGACCCTGGTACGCATCGGGCTCACATTATGATTACTCCTCCTC
>CAKZMN010000093.1 GCA_937128575.1 uncultured Alphaproteobacteria bacterium
TAAAATTAAAAGATATGAGGAGTAATAGTTAACAAACCCGCAAAAGTCAAGAGTTTCTGCGGGTGTCCCGCCACCACGCCGACCAATAGATATATTTCTTGCCCATGGTTTCCGATATTTTGAACCAGGCCCGATAGAGCGGGAACAGCTTTTTTTCGATCCCCTCAAGCCGGACAGTCTTGTCAAAACGCGCATCGCCGATTGTTGAGCCAGCCTCCGCATCGGGGTAGAGCGGCGCGGGATGAACCACCAATGTTTCCAATCCCGTCTCCCATGTGCGCCCCTGCAGCGTGTCGATGGGCAGCCAATTTTTTTGCATATGCGCCACCATAACGCGCGCCGCCTTCAGGGTCATAAGATAGCCATGCGCCCCGCCCGGCGCGGTTGGAAGGCGCGCCAATTGATAGCGATCAACCAATGGCGCAATCTTGCGGCAGCCGCGTTTATAAATCTTTTTACTACCTAAAAACCGGATCACGTCCCATTTCACGGCTGTATTAAGCAGAGCCTGCAACACTTGAGGGAAGTCATTTTCGAAAATCACGTCATCTTCCAGGATCACCGCGTGCTCGATATTTTCCTCATCCATTTTTTTGAAGACATTATAGTGCGAGAGCAAGCACCCCAGCTCCCCCGGTAAAAGATCGCGCCCAAAATAGCGGCAGCGCCGCTTGCGATCATAAAAATCCATATTATCGGGATCTAGCTTATAGCCATTTACGGCTTCAAAAAATTCATAAGGCACGCCAGCGGCCTCTAGACGCTGCGTCATTATATCGCGGCGATCCTTGTCCTTGGTCATGTTAATCACATAACAGGTGGGTAGGTTCGTTGTTGGCGTTTCTTGATTCATTGAATTACTGTAGTTTACTAATAGTGTAAATCAACAACAAATAAAGACAGCCCAAACGCCATGACAAACCAAACGCTCACCTATAATGAAGACATCGCTTTGAGCCCCATAGGCTGGCTATGGTTTCCCGTGCTTAGCTTTGCGCTATTCCTTGTGATTGAGGCCTTCACGCCCGTTCAATATTACGGTTATTTCGTCAATGAGAATGGCTTGTTGGAAAACGCGCATGGTATCACGATGATCTTTGGCGCTATTTTCGCCTATAAAAATCTTCGTCAAATTAATGTGAAGCAGCAGAAGTTTTTGACCTTTTGGTTTTTCACCGCCCTTTTGGGCTGCATTTACATCGCTGGCGAAGAGGTTAGTTGGGGGCAGCATATCTTTAACTGGTCCACGCCAGAAGGATGGATGGCGATCAATGATCAACAAGAAACCAACTTTCACAATACGACTTCATGGCTAGATCAAAAGCCGCGCTTGATGCTGGAGATTGGCGTTATTGTTGGCGGGCTTATATTGCCCCTGATTTCAAAACATATGCCGGAGCGCGTACCGCACTGGCTAAAGCGCATTGCCCCACCAAAGGAAATGGCGATTTGCGCGTTCATATTTTTGATCGTAAAGGTCGGCGATAAGGTTGGCGATTTTTCCGGCGTGTTTTTATTCAAACGCGCCAGCGAAGTGTCGGAATTTTACATTCATTTCTTCATCGCTTATTATTTATTCGCGATGCTCAAAAGATTTGCACATTCAAAGGCCACAAAAAAAGCCGAGCAGTAAAGCCCGGCTTTCTTGAAATGACCCTCGCGGGTTTAATGATTACATCGGATATTATTTGCCCAATGTGCTCAGGTAACCAACAACAACCATACCCAGCATCACATTAACTGTGTACGCAAGGTAGATACCAACAACGGCTAAAATAACCGCCATCATGTCGTTCGTCAGCTTTTTACCTGACAAGATCATTGAAGACAGAACCATTACCCAGCCTGCTCCAATCAAAGTGTGGATTGAACCACCTTCGAAGAACCCGCCAGCGACACCATCAACCACGCCAAAGGCATGCAAGTAATGTCCTAGGAAGGTTGATAGGCCAACCAATAGGATTGTGTGGAATAAATAGAAACCAAACGCCCCTGTAATGGACCGTACGTGTGCAAGATTTGTTATATTATTAAACATAATAGTCTCCTTTCGTTGCACGTTAAACCCGATCTAGAAACATATCTAAAAAGGGTAATTGGACTGTGCAATGGAGAAGTTTCTAAACCGTTCTCCGTGCCCAGCCAATTCTTTGATCAAGACACCAATTCCGTGTCCCAATATAAAAAATCTCCCCAGCTTTCATGCAGAAAGTGAGGAGGGAATTTTCGACCGTGTTCTTGAAGCTCGTGAATAGCGGGTTGGCGCGGCTCCCTGATCGGATACATCTTAACCTCATGTGGCATTTTGTTACTTTTTCGTGTGTTACAACATCGACACGCGGCCACGATATTCTCCCATGATGTGCGCCCCCCTCTGGAGCGCGGTATTACATGGTCAAATGTAAGGTCGTTTGTTTTAAAACTTGTTACGCAGTACTGGCATGTCCATTGATCGCGCAAGAACACGTTAAATCTTGTGAATGCTGGAGAGCGCGCGGCGGGCGCATATTCTTTTAGCGCTAAAACACTTGGCAATTTTAATTCAAAACTTGGGGATCTAACTATCCGGTCATATTCGGATATAACCGTTACGCTGCCTCGAAAGATAGCCTTCACAGCGTCCTGCCAGGACCACGTTGAGAGTGGAAAATAACTCAGTGGTCTATAGTCCGCATTTAATATCAATGCGGGGCATCGCTCTAATGATTGTAAGGCATTTATATTCAAGGCTAGCTCCTTTCCATTAATCTGTCATTGCGACAGCGGAGGCCTCTACTTAAGGCTGAATATCCTTGATAGGATCGCACAAGGCCTCGCGTTTCCTTGTACTCTCATTATACCATAAATCGCACGGTTTCCTAAGGTTTAGGCGCTATTTCCCTCATATTTTTATGCTGCATTATGTCAATTATTGTAGTGCAGCATTTTGCACAAACCTAAAAAAGTTATTGTTTTGTGTGCATTAGAGAAAAATGCAAGACAATAACTTTAGGAACAAAAAATGTTGTGCAGCGCAATAAAATTACACTTATTTTTATGAATTTTTGTGAAAAATGGGGCTATTTAGAGAAAATTTCTTTCAAAAAATCACTGCCACTTTCGATTCCCGCTTCATCAATACTATGCGTAAGGTTAGGCGTTGTATGACCTGATATATCAAAGCCCGCATTGCCGAGCACTTCTGTCGCATGATGATAGGCCGCGACATCAACCACATCATCAGCCTCCCCATGTATCAGGCGCACAGGCGGCTTATGAAATTCATCAGGATCTTGAACAATTCCCTCTTCCCCGATTAGGGCGCCGGAATACCCTAAAACGCCTGCGATTTTATCGCTATAGCGCGGGGCGACGTATAGACTAGTCATTGTGCCTTGTGAAAATCCGATCAGCGCTAGCTTATCCGCGCCTAAACCATATTTTTCTAGAGCCTTGTCGATAAACTCCATGACAATGGGGGCTGCATTTTTTACGCCCGCCAGCATGTCTTCCGGATCACGGCTTTGTAGTGAGAACCACTGGTAACTAT
>CAKZMN010000094.1 GCA_937128575.1 uncultured Alphaproteobacteria bacterium
AATTGTCAGGCGGGACTCGCCTACCTGCAAATGTAGCGTACCACCGCGCGCGGATGCCTGATAGGCGGTAAGAGCCATTTGCCCTAATCTTTGCGCCCAATACGGGCCGATGGCAGCGTGAGCGGAGCCCGTAACGGGGTCCTCGTCAATGCCTTGCGCGGGTACGAAAAAGCGCGAAACGCAATCATAACCCCCGCTGCCGCGTGCCGTGATCCCGACGCCGTGATCGGATAGCGGACGAATTTTCGCCATATCCAGCGCCGCATCACGAACATCATTTTCAGACTCGCACACGATATAAAGATTATCCCCGCCCCAAAATGCAGCCTCCAGGGGCATAGGGAATGCGCTGCGCATATCCGGCGTAATATCCGTCATCCTCGGCATCGAGACCGGCGCATCCATCACATAAAGCTCAGCCTCTTTTGTGACGGTTAATTCGCCGACTTGAGTATGGAAATGAAACGGCGGGGTCAGCCCATATTCTGCCGCGAGCGTATGCGCCGTTGCAATCGTCCATTTGGGCAAATTGATCGTACCCTTTGTATCAATCGCACCGCGCGCACCATCCAAATTAAGCTTGGTCAAATCCACGATACCTTTGCTGATCGTAAAGGCACCATCAAGCGTATCAAAATTCGTACTGCCCCCGCTTGTCGTGCCCTTCCAAAGACTTAGCAGTGAATCACCCGCCTTACTTTCTTCTGATAACGCTCTGGCAAAACGGTTAATATCAATGCCATCAAGCACAATTTCGCTGCCCGTCACTGTGCCCTGCCCGCCAAGCGCGGATACAAGCGCCGCATGGCTAGCGCCCGCCGTATTCAGGCTGGTCTGCATATTGATCTTGCCCTTACCCTTAACCAGCTTGTCGCCCGCCAAAGACTTCACCAAAGGCTCCATCTGAATGCCTGTCATATTGCTTTCACCCTGAACGCTTAAGCCACCGCCAGATGCAGGCTTCACTGCGCCCGTTAAATCAACCGTTCCACCATAAAGACCTGCGCCCATATCATTGATATTCAGCGTGCCATCTTTCAGCGCAAACTTAAGACGCGGCTTGGATAAATCCCATGTCTCGTACTTAATAGAATTCGCCTCAATGGCCAAATCGATATTCGCCAAATTCATCCAGCCCGTATCAATCGGTGCATTTGACCAACGCGCCGACGCACCAGAAGCCTTAGAAGAACCTCCAGACTTAGACGCAGCGCCCGATTGCAAAACAAGGTCACCAAACTTCAAAGCGCCAGAAGCCGTAGGTTTCGATGCGCCAGTATCATAGCTCAATGAACCGCTCATCGATGTTTTTCCAAGCGTAGCCTTAATATCGCTCAGCTTATAAACTGCACCTTCTTGATTAATGTTTGTGTAAAAATCAATCGGCTGCGCCAGCATCGCGTTCTGCGTCGGTGCATTTGATGCATCTTGAATAGCCTTCGCCAAATTCGGATGTTTGACCTGAAGCGCCGTATTGCTGAGCTTCATGCCTTTAAGAATATTTCCTTTAAGCATCACTTGCGCGCCCATCGCGTTGGCATTGACCAAGATCTTATTGCTCTCTAATGCGCCAGAGGCCTTGTAAGTCTTGCCATCCAGAGTGATAGAGGTGTCATTCACCTGCAATTTCCCGGGCTTCATGAAGCCGCTACCATCAATAGCAACCGCCTTGAAGTTAACCGGTGCAGGCTGGCCCGTGATCGCCTTCATCGTAAATGGCGCGTCCGGCGTTTGCCCCTTCACCGCAAAAGATAAAGACGGCGCGGAATAAATCTCTGCGCCTGTTTTCTGCGATACGGACTTTTCGCCAAAATTAAGATCCGCCGTAACATTCGCCTTACCCTTGCCCGGAATTTGCTGGGCATCAAACTTAACCTGAAAGCTCTTATCTTTCTTCGCCAGCGACAGCTCCACGCCGTTGAACACTTGGCTGTTATAAATCAAACCAGGCAGTACAAATTTCACATCCGCGCCAAACGCCATCGGTATAGACAGCGACTCAGGCAGCATCTTCGTAATTTCCGTGATGTCACCGCCACCAGTATTACCACCGCCAGCAGGCATAATTTTATCCAAATTAAACGTATCTGCCGCCTTAAACGTGCCCTGCACATAAAGCGGTGAAAGCTTGGTTGAAAAATCTGCTGCAAATTTCTGCCCCGCCACCATAAGGCTGGCATTCTTAAACTCCAGCTTTTCCGGTGATGCGGTCAAAATGCCTTTCAAGGACGCCGCTTCATTGCTTAGCTTCACATCCTTTGCACCAAATTTCTGCGCCGTTTTCGCAAGGGAACTTGTACCAATCACCGTCTCGCCCTGCACTTCAATCGCGCTGCCCAAGCTAACGATGCCCGCATATTGAATATCAATGCCGTTATAATTGGCAATCGTCTTAATGCTGATCGACTTTGCGTCTTCTTCCAATTCACCCGCGCTTAATGTGAACTCCACCGGCGCACCCGCAAACCCAAGAGAACCTTCCGCCTCAAACGGCCCTTGCAAGGTTTCGGCCTGCACATCTAGATTAATCGCGTTAATTTCTGTGGTCTTGCCCGCCGCGCTGTATGTAAAGCGCCCATCTTCAATACTTAGATTATCAAGCGATATCGCCTGCGCCGCGCTGTTGCCAGCTTTTGTGCGTGCCTCTTCTGGCACCGCGTCCTTTGCGCCCATCAAACGCTCAATCTCCGGCGTCATCCAGCTCTGCTTACCATTTTTAAGCGCTTCAATCGCAATATCGGGCTTAACTAGTTCAACCGCGCTAATCACAACCTCACCAGAAAATAGCGGCAACAAAGCCACGCTGGCTTCCAAACGCTCAAGCGTTGCAAGGTTTTCTGCAGATGCCCCCTCTGGCGCCTTCACAACCACGTCTTCAATATAAACCCGCGGCGATGGAATAATGCCAAAGGACAAATCACCATTCAGCTCCACATCATATCCCGCGTGCGTCTTAATTTGCTTTTGCGCCTGTTCTTTATAAACGCTCCAATCAATAAAACTTGGTGCAATAACAAGTACAGCAATCAATGTGATTAGAATAACAGGCAGTGCAATGAATAAACGCTTCAACGGTTCTCTCCTCGAAAACAGGTAATTTATATTAGGATATGATTTGTGTTTATACAGGGAAATAGGGGCAAAGGACAAGTTAGCAATAGCGTTTAAACACTATTCTTCTTTTTCGTCCGCCTTCGGGGCATCTTTTTCAAAGCGATCATTAAAGGCGCGCAAAGAATCCATAAAATCATCCAGCTTTGGCAGCACAGAGTTTTGGAACGTGCGCTGTTGTGAGCGCGGCAGGCCAGACAAAACATTTTCGTAAATCATTCTGGTGGTTTCAATCAAATCAGCCGTGTCTGTTTTCTTTTGAATAACCGCATTATTCGCCGTCACCATACGCTTGGTCAACATACGCACAATCGCCTTAATCGTGGGGTCGGTGCGCATCAATTTACGCTGCATGGCATCGCGGGTGATAATAATCAAATTAGAGTCGGCAATCGCCTTCACCGATGCGGTGCGCGGATCATCAAACACAAGCGCCGATGTATGCGATGCGTTGGCCAGTTCGGTAAGGTATGAGGCCAGCGCTACACAGGTCTGCTCTCCCTCGCTGAGGACATCATGAACCTTCGCCTTCGGGTTGGCATAAAGCTTCACCTCGTATTGCGGTGAACCGAACTTGCCACCCGAGCGCACAACCTCGACCCGCACGCGGTTGCCGGCCAGCGCGACAATCTCTTGTTGGAACCGGTCTCGCATGCGCGGTGTAATCAGATTGTCGGCAATCTCGTTTCCAAGTCGCGTGATCGCCGTTGTGGCGGTATCGCGCAAGCAGTCTTCAATGCGCTTTT
>CAKZMN010000095.1 GCA_937128575.1 uncultured Alphaproteobacteria bacterium
TCTCTAAGATAATAAACAAAAAAAATGAATATCACTTCAGTAATAAACTTCGCGCTTGCCGCGATTAACGCCGCAGAGTTTGCTCGGGCATCTAATCCACTTAATATAGGTGCTGCTGTATTTTGTTTTGGAATGGCCATTGTTTGTTTAGATTAGAGCTTGACACAAATCATAATCCATATACAATACCGCCATGCCCCAAATCACATACTATAAGGAAAAAGACCTAGTCCTACTCCAATCCAAAGAAAAAGCCCGAATTGTTGATATTCAATATTTTACAGAAAAACCTCCCAAATACGAAATTCGAGTCCTTAACAAAGGCGAATCTCGCAAGATCACCTCAGATAAAATCATCGAAAAGATTCCAACAAAAGGTGGATACGGCGATAACGAAGTAATCTTAAGCGAATCTACTTTAGATACTATGTTTTGTGAATTACAGGGTTTTTTATCAAAAGAGTGCGAGGAGCTTTTTTACGCTTTTCAACGAAAATTGCATGGAGAATTGAAAGACTTGGGATTTAATCTCCGCAATTAGCGGATAATAATTATTGGCAATTCACAAACTACCCCAAACACACAAAAAAATATGAACAAAATAGAAATAAAATTACCGAGAAACTTTATTATTTCTTAAGATTCATATAGGATAATTAAGTATTAGCAGGAGGCTTTTAACAATGACATCACTACCGGCAGGAATTGCAGCAGAACAGGCACTAACAAGACAGAACGTTGCCCTATCTGTAATTAAGCAATCAAACGAACAACAGCAAAAACTGGTTGAGATCATTGCCGACGCAGCGCGCAGCGCACCTGTCAGCAGCGCCCGCGGATCAAACGTAAACTTCTCCGCCTGACGCAAAAGCAAATCTATAGATAAAAAACAAACCGCTGGATTTCCCCGCGGTTTTTTTAATGCTTAATCAAAGAACTTCAGATTAAAGGGACGGATTAGCCACATTTTCAAACCAGCGCTTATTACCTTCTTGCGCAAGATTTTCACCGCTGAGCAAACTAATAAATTTATTTTGCTCAATCACTATTCTCACGCGGCCATAATTATCCGCGCCAGCATGATCCATAAACGAAAGCAAATCATGCCTGAAAGTTTCTATTTCATAATTTGTAGCATCATTAAAAAAGGCAGACAGATCCTTTTCAAGGTCCATAGTAATATGCGTAGCCGCTTCCCCGCGCGAATCACGCACACCATCCGGAGCAGGATTGGGCACAAACGTTCTCTTGGAAACAATATGATCTAACGCCTTAGTTCTATCGAAAACATGCGCATGGAAATTCGGATTTTTACTATTTAGAATACCGCCTTGCCCCTGATGCATGATCGCAATCACGTTTTCTGGGTTTATCAATTCAACGACATTACCGTTTAGCGTTTGAACAGGCTGAACAACAGCAGAAAACACATCGCGCAAAGATTGTGTGGGAAGGCTCTTAACAAGCGTCAATAAATCAGTTTGATCCATACGCGCAGCAGACTGAACAACAGCAAAAGCCGCACCCGGCGCAATCAAATCAGCCTTATTATGGTCGTTCAAACGAACCACACCTTCAATTTCATGATGCGTTTTCAAATTCTCATATGCCATTACAACAGCCCCTACCAATTAAACTGGCAAGAACTTAACACAGAAACAAAGATTATGTCAAATAATTAAGCAACCGCCTCGGACCAAACTTGGTGCCCGCTCCACATCTGTGTCAGGACATCAGCCATAAAGCGGATATCTTCTTCAGAATGAGCCGCCGTGGCGGTTAAGCGCAAGCGTTCAGTGCCGCGCGGCACGGTGGGATAATTAATCGGCTGTACGTAAATATTGTAATGCTTCATCAACATGTCTGTGACCTCGCGGCAACATGTGGGTTCCCCCACCACCAACGGTACAATATGGCTATCCCCGCGCATGAAGGGCATCCCTGCCGCCTCCAGCAATTCTTTAAATAACGCGGCATTGGCGTGCGCCTTCTCACGCTCCACGCTTGATGTCTTCAAATGCTCCACCGAAGCCAATGACGCCGCCAAAACGGAGGGCGGAAGACTGGTCGTGAAAATAAAGCCAGAAGCAAAAGAGCGGATCGCATCAATAATATCGCGCTGCCCCGTTATAAAGCCGCCCATACAGCCATAGGCCTTACCGAACGTGCCTTCAATAATATCAATCCGGCCCATAAGACCACGTTCCTCGGCAACGCCGCCGCCGCGCGGGCCATAAAGACCAACCGCATGAACCTCATCCAAATATGTCATGGCGTTATATTTATCCGCCAGATCGCAAGTTTCCTCAATCGGCGCGATATCGCCATCCATCGAATAAACAGATTCAAATGCAATAATTTTGGGGCGCGCCGGATCAATGGATTTAAGGATCTCTTCCAAATGCTCCATATCATTATGGCGATAGACAATCGTCTCCGCCTTGGCGCTTTTCATACCGTGGATCATGGAAGCGTGGTTCATCGCATCAGAAATAAACACACAATCAGGCAGCAATTTACCAAGCGCACTAAGCGCGCCTTCATTGGCCACATAGCCTGATGAGAAAACCAAGCCTGCCTCTTTGTTGTGCAAATCAGCAACGGATTCTTCTAATTGAACGTGATAGCGCGTTGTACCGGAAATATTACGCGTGCCGCCTGCGCCCGCGCCACATAAATCAAGCGCGTCTTTCGCGGCCTGTATAACCTTTGGGTGCTGCCCCATGCCCAGATAATCATTACTGCACCAGATGGTAACTTCCTTGCACTCACCATTCGGCGCATAATAATTAGCCTTAGGAAAGCGCCCAACAATACGTTCCATCGTAGCAAAATGGCGATAGCGCCCTTCGGCTTTAATACCGTCAATGCAGGATTTAAAATGATCTACGTAATTCATGTGCAGCGCTTAATATTTTTTTGGTAACAATAGCCAAAGACAAAACGATGGGGTAAAAAGCTTTATCGGTGACAAACTATATAGCTTAATGCGCTATAATTGGTAGTGTTTTATACAAGATGAAGGCAGATGTCTTCCTATTTTAATAATAATTTTTGAATAAGAAATTCCTATGATTATCGTTTTCGGCTCTATGCACATCAGAATCCCCCTAAGCGTCGAAGAATTT
>CAKZMN010000096.1 GCA_937128575.1 uncultured Alphaproteobacteria bacterium
TTTTGTGTGATTGTACCAATGACGAGCAAGAGCATAAGCGGCGGCAGCAGGAAGTAGGCAAAGTCTGCTTTGCCGATCCTTAATGCCGCTTTGTTGATTTTAGCGCTTAATTCTTGCATAGGATTGAACTATCGCAGTCGGGGGCTTTATTCAATCTCTATTTCTTGCATTACGTTCTATATCTGGCTATAAAGCTCACCAACCGGTCGCAGAATTCCTACCCGGTTTAAAAAAACAAGGATTAATGAAATGACTAAAACTATTGTCGTATGCTCGGGCGGGCTAGATTCCGTTACGCTTGCTTATAAAGTTGCGCAGGAGCGCACGCTCTCAGGATTAATTTCATTTGATTACGGCCAGCGCCATAAAAAGGAGCTGGATTACGCGCGTCTTTGTGCGGATCAACTGAAGGTTCCTCATCATATTATTGATATATCTAGTGTTGGCGCGGCGCTTACGGGCTCTGCGCTGACTGATGATGTGGCTGTGCCCGATGGGCATTACGCTGAAGATACAATGAAGGCGACCATTGTTCCCAACCGTAATGCGATTATGATGACGATTGCCTATGGCATTGCGGCGGCGAAGGGCGCGAGCGCCGTGGCGGCAGCCGTGCATGCGGGAGATCATTTTATTTACCCCGATTGCCGCCCAGAATTCACCGAGAGTTTTGAAGCGATGCAGAAATGCGCGCTGGAGGGCGTAGCCGAAATTGAGTTTTACACGCCGTTTGTGAAGTCCAGTAAGGCCGATATTACAGCCGAGGGCGCGCGATTGGGCGTGCCGTTTATTGACACATGGTCATGTTACAAGGGCGGCGACGTGCATTGCGGGCGCTGCGGCACATGTGTTGAGCGCCGCGAAGCGTTTGATATTGCCAATGTTGAAGACCCTACCATTTATAAAGATGCCGATTTCTGGCGCCAGGCCGTGAAGGAGGCTGTTTAGATATGTACACAATATATAAGGAATATCATTTTTCTGCATCACACCAATTGCCGCAATTGCCGGAGGATCATCCGTGTCATCGTTTGCATGGGCATAATTATGTGGTGGAGGTTGAGCTTCAATCTGCGGAGCTTAACGATGTTGGGTTTGTGCGTGATTACCGTGAATTGGACGATTTGAAGAAATATATTGATGATAAGTTTGACCATCGTCATTTGAACGATATTTTGGGCGACGATAATGTGACGGCGGAAAATTTGGCGAAGCATTTTTATGATTGGTCAAAGAACCGCTGGAGCGAAGTGGTCGCCGTACGTGTACGCGAGACCCCGAAATCTTGCGCGGAATATAGGTCGTAACCTCATGGGTAATAACATCCGCATATCTGAAATTTTTGGCCCTACCATTCAGGGGGAGGGCGCGCTTATCGGGCAGCCGACGGTGGTTGTACGCACGGGGGGGTGTGATTATCGCTGCGTTTGGTGTGACACCCTGCATGCGGTGGACAGCAAGTTTCGTGATGAGTGGAAACCGATGGCTTCTGAAGATGTGCTTGCAAAGGTTGTTGAGCTTACGGGCGGCGCGCCGCTTATGGTTTCACTGTCGGGGGGGAATCCCGCGATACAGCCGCTGGGGGATTTGATTAAGCTTGGTCATGCGAAAGGGTATGCCTTTGCGCTGGAAACGCAAGGCTCGGTTGCTGCGGATTGGTTTGAGGAATTAGACGTGTTGACGTTATCGCCCAAACCACCATCGAGCGAAATGGAAACCGATTGGGCGAAGTTTGAAGAATGCATCGAGGCTGCGGGTGAGGAAACCGAGATCGCGATTAAAATTGTGATTTTT
>CAKZMN010000097.1 GCA_937128575.1 uncultured Alphaproteobacteria bacterium
TTCGCTTCAAATTCATCCGAAAGGTTCAGATTATTTTGAAGCGGAGTATGTAAAACAATATCGTTGAGGTTGATTTTTGCCTTATTAATATTTTGCAGTTGAGGAAAATATTTTGTCGAACTTGTCATTCTTATGAATTTTCAGCAAATATAGACTGGCTACTTTTAAATTCAAGTCGATTAGCTGAAAAATTTACAACTTGGGTATAAAAACAATGGCTGCAATAACAATGGAAGTAATAATGATTAATACTGCCACAAATAAATGAATTCGAGCATTTTGTTCTTCTCTTATTAAAATCTGGAAGCCGTTAAAAGCATGCTTGAAACTTTTAAATCGGTTTTTGAGAGAGAAAGATGTGCTTCAAGAAGAAGAGGCCAACACGCCGTGCAAGAAAGTTTATTTCCTGGTGCAGTGCATGTATTTATCGCACGAGGCCGCGCCATATCACGAATCTTATTTTGAGCTGGTCAAAGAAATTCAAGATGCATCACCATCCAGCACATTCTTCTTTGCGCAGATCAATGAACATATTATTGAGGGCATGTATTATAAAGCGCTGAAGGCCTCTAAAGAATTAATCAAACACGAAGAAGAGTTAGTTGAAAATGCCAAACAAGCCTACAAATAATCCATACGCTCAGGCCGCCGGCGCATACGATCAAAGCGCGCAGAGCCACACCCCTGATCAGCGCGAGCTTGAGGGGCGTGTCTTGCTGAAGGCAGCCAAGATGATCGTTGATATCCAAGATAACTGGGACGAGATGACTGGCGAGCTTTTGGAATCTACACTTAAGTACAATCGCCAAATTTGGATGATGTTTTACGATACTGCGCTAGAAAACCCCGATGACGATCGCCCGAATGACTTGCGCAGCAATATAGTTAACCTAGCGAACTTCATATTTAAACGCGAAGTTGATATTTTAGCCGAACCAAAGAAAGAAAAACTCGACGTTTTGGTGAATATCAACAAAGAGATCGCCGCCGGATTAATGACTAAACCGGCCACCCCACCACCAGAATAAGTAAAATTAATATCTGAAACTAAAAAAGGCCTCATTTTTCAATGTGGCCTTTGTCATTATATATAGAAATAACTTTAAGCGTCGACGCTAACGCCCGCACTTAGGTTTTGAACACCAGCCTGCGCACCGTTTGATAACGCTCTTGAGGCCGCTTGGGCTTGCGCAACATCAGGGGCGCCGCCACGTATTTCGCTAACACCAATATTTGCGGAACTGTTCGTATCTTGCTGAGACGGCGCTTCTGGCGCTGCTCTTAATTGTTCTGATTGGTCTTGCCTTGCCGCGCGCTGGCGCTGCTGCAGGCGTGATTCTGAAGGATATTGGTTAACCACATCACCTGTGTTCGAGTCGCGTATTTGCAATACGGCGGTATCGAAATTAACGTCTACGGAGATATATGGACTAATATAAGGGGCTTTAGGCGCAGCAATCTCTTGCGTACGTTCTGGATTGGCCGCTAGCGAGCGCGCCGCATCAGCTTTCCCCGCGCTTTCACGGAGAAACTGTGCATTCGATAATACTGAATTTACAGCTTCAATCATTGTTTTTCCTAACCCCTAGGTCACCTTAAAATATATTAGGTAAAACCTAGGTATACTACCCTACTATCAGAGTATCAAACCCTAGCGCAAAAGTCAAGGTTTAAAGCCGTATTTCGTAAAATAATACTAGTGTATACTGGGTTACAGAGAGTCCTCACAAGAACCTTGAATCAAACAAATTTTTATAGTTTTTGCTTATGAAGCATTTTTTATCCACAGCACAATGGAAAAAGTCTTAAAAAAATATTATAATGAATTGTTGTCTTGTATTTGCCGATTCGCATAATAGACTTCTGGCATTGAGCCTATAATTCATAATTGCGTTTGAACCACCCCTATCCTCACTTCTGGGGTTCTAGAGATCAAGCGTCACAAAAAAGGTATGACCGGTGAACAGTTTTCTTGAAACACTAAGACAATTAGGCCCATCGAGACTGGGCATTATGGGCGCGGTTCTTATCGGCCTTATGATGTTTTTCGTCTTTATCTCTATGCGCATATCCACACCGGAAATGAAATTGCTCTACAGCGATCTATCCACTAGCGACTCTGGCGCTATTGCGGCCAAGCTAGAAGAAAACCAAATTTCATATGAAGTGTCCGCCGATGGCTCGCGCATTATTGCGCCAGAAGACCAGGTTGGTCGGGCGCGCATGTTGCTTGCTGCCGCCGGCCTGCCCAATGGTGGCTCATTAGGATATGAGATATTTGATGAACAATCTGGCTTTGGCACAACCAGCTTTGTTCAGAATATTAATAAAGTGCGCGCCTTGGAAGGTGAGCTTTCTAGAACGATTAGCTCGCTTGAAAACATCCGAAGCGCCCGTGTGCACTTGGTTTTACCACAAAGAGAATTGTTCAGCCGCGAAACACGCGCCTCTAGCGCCAGTGTGTTTGTAGGGGTGCGCCCCGGCAGCGTGGTGGAGCGTCAGCAAATCACATCCATACAATCATTGGTTGCTTCTGCGGTTCCCGATTTAAAAATATCCAATGTTTCGATTATTGATAGTGACGGTAACTTACTAGCGAAGGGCGAGGAAGAATCATCCAATACCCTATCTCTCAAAGCCGAAGAAATGCGCCGCAACTATGAAAGCCGTCTGACCGAAAAAATTGAAGATCAGGTGAGCCGCATTGTGGGCTATGGCAACGTTAGGGCCATCGTAACCACAGAAATGAATTTCGACCGAATCAGCACAAATGAAGAGCTATATGATCCGGAAACGCAAGTTGTACGATCCTCTCAAGTTACAGAAGAGAGCAACTTAGAGCGCGAACCTTTGGCGGATGATGTGTCGGTTGAGAACAATCTTCCTGGTGTTGGCGGCGATCTGTTAGTTGACAATGCACCAAGCGCGGAAGGTACGCGCCTTGAGGAAGTAACGAATTTCGAGATTAGCAAAACCATTAGAAGCACCGTGCGTGAAGTTGGTGAAGTGACCAAACTGTCCGTTGGCGTTTTGGTTGATGGGCGATACATCACAGGGGAAGAAGGCAATAAGGTTTATCAAGAGCGTCCACAAGCGGAATTAGACCAAATTTCAGCGCTTGTCAGAAGCGCCATTGGATTTGATGAAGATCGCGGTGATGCACTTGAGGTGGTTAGCCTGCAATTTGCTTCTATTGATACGAATGAGGCATTAGCCGACGGACATTTGTTATTTGGCTTTGATAAGGGCCAGTTGCTGGATGTTGCTGAATTCTTGATCGTGGGTATCATGATCGTACTTGTGGCCTTGCTGGTTCTCCAGCCCATGGTTAATCGCCTGCTTGAAGCGGAAGCGCCTGAGATTGATGACACATTAGAAGCCGATCTTTTGGCAGCTAAACCATCTAGCCCCGCCCTTGCTGCGCCTGATGGCGGAGGATTTGAAGCAGAGGGTGCCGAGGAAGATAGCCTGATCAACATTTCTGGTGTTGATGGCAAGGTGAAAGCCGCGTCCGTTAAGAAAGTTGAAGAAATTGTAGAGAATTATCCGATGGAAACTATTTCTGTTATTCGTAGCTGGATGACACAAGAGAGCTAGAATTGAAGGAGAGCCGCCATGCCGACTAAAACCGGCTCTGCCCGCAAATCCGTTATCATTGGCAAATTTATCATTTATGGTAGCCTGATCGCCATTGCCAGCGTCTATCTGATGCCGCTTTGGGTCATGGTGACAACGTCGCTAAAATCGCTTGATGAAATCTATTCGGGGTCGTTTATCGGCCTACCCCAAGCCATCACCTTTGATGCCTGGGCCAAGGCATGGGGCAAGGCCTGCATTGGCACGGCCTGTACCGGCCTTAAACCCTATTTCATCAATTCGCTGATGATGGTGGTGCCCGCGGTTGCCCTTTCGACCGGTCTTGGCGCGATCAACGGGTATGTTCTGACAAAGTGGCGTTTCCCCTATCACAATGTCGTATTTGGCCTGCTGTTATTTGGCTGTTTTTTGCCCTATCAGGCAGTATTGCTGCCCATGGCGCAAATTTTGGGGATGCTGAAACTTTCAGGCAGCATTTCCGGGCTGGTTCTGGTGCATACGGTTTATGGTGTGTGTTTCACAACCCTGTTTTTCCGCAATTATTTCATCACCATCCCCGATGAACTGACAAAGGCCGCACAGATCGACGGCGCGGGTTTCTTTCGCATTTTCTTCTCGATCATGCTGCCTGCTGCGCTTCCCATTCTGGTGGTGTCATGCATCTGGCAGTTCACCCAGATCTGGAATGATTTCCTGTTCGGGGTGTCCTTTACCGCGGGTGAAAATACGCCAATTACGGTTGCGCTTAACAACATCGTCAACGTGACGATGGGCCGCAAACAATACTATGTCGATATGGCGGCTG
>CAKZMN010000098.1 GCA_937128575.1 uncultured Alphaproteobacteria bacterium
TGTTAATAAAATGTTCGTGATTTGTTTTCATTTTTGTCAACGCGTATTATAGTGATGGCCTTATGACAGGCTATCTAGAGACATACTTCGATGCAACAACTATCACGGCGCTGACCTATGGTGGCTTCGGCTTTGTGCTGGGCGCGTTGTTGGTTGGTGTGTTCTTGCGCTCTAAAAATGCCGCACTAAAGGCGCAGCTGGATTCGCATATGGATCTTCAGGGTCAAATGGAAAACCAGTTCGCAGTCACGGCGCAGCAAGCCGTGCAAAACGCACATGAAAGCTTTCTACAACTCGCGGAAAGCCGCCTAAAAGACGCGCAGAAAGACAGCGCTTTCGATCTTGAAAAACGGCAAAAAGCTATTGATGAGCTGGTCAAGCCCGTTCACCAAAACATGGAAACGCTAGGCAAAGCCATCGAACAAATGAAGGGCACCGATCAAGCCCTGCGCGATGATTTGAAGAATTTGCACAAGGAAACATCGAAGCTTGCTGGCGCTCTACGCAACCCCGCCGCCCGCGGTAATTGGGGGGAGGGGATCTTAACTCGCCTCCTTGAAAATTCTGGCCTGATCAAGGGTGTGCACTATACCCTGCAATCTACTTTGCCGGGGGAGGATAATCGCCTGCGCCCCGATGCGGTGGTTAACCTGCCCGACAGCTTGCATATCGTGATTGACTCCAAAGCGCCGATTAATGACTTCGTGCGTGATTTGGATGAGGACTTGGGTGAAGCGCATTATAAAACGCTACAAACCGGATTGGCGCAGGCCGTGAAGGGCCACATTAACCAGCTCAGCAAAAAAGCCTATTGGGAGCAATTAAACTCCCCCGATTTCGTGGTGCTGTTCCTGCCCTCTGAACATCTATTCAGCGCGGCCGTGCAGGCCGACCCCACCTTGCTAGATTTAGCTGCAGACAAAAAAATCGTCATGGCATCCCCTGTTTTAATGATGTCGCTTCTGCGCGTTGTTGGTATGGGCTGGCGCCAGGTGGAGCTTGCGAAAAACGCGCAGAGCATCTCTGAAAATGGATTGGCGCTCTATAGCCGTCTTCTCACATTTACTTCGCATCTAGGGAAAATCGGAAAGCATTTACAAAGTGCAATGAAGGGGTTTGATGATGCAACAGGCTCGCTAGAGCGTTCGGTGCTTCCGGCCGCGCGTAAATTCCGCGATCTTCAAACTGCAAATCAATTAGAAGACCTGCCAGAATTTAAATCAATAGAGCAGCAGCCCCGCGCCTTAAACCTTACAGCTGATGATGAGCAGGCTCAGAAGAAAAGCGCTTAGATTTTGTTTATATTGCTTTAGTGTTCGGCGTCATACGATATGGCTTGGGTAGAACCCAATAATAATCCCGCGCCAGCACCCATCAAAGCATTAGAAGCGGTGTGCCCGTAACCGAAATATTCAGACGCAGCCGCACCAAACACGGCACATAACACAGTCGTGCCTATAACTATGCCGTAGGATTTTTGATGGGCTTTAAAGTGCTTTTTAAGGCTCGTTGTAGTTACTGCCATTTTCTTAACCCTTTACTCAGTTAATTTAACGGCACAATACGCACTATATTAGTACTAGTTGCGCAAGTTTTACCGAAGCACTTGACCCCAGAGTGTTTTGTAAGTACCTCAATACTATGAATATGTACGATATAATCATCGCGCCCGATCCGGTGCTCAAAGAAACCGCGCAACCAATCAGCGGCGTGACCGCCGATGTCCAAAAACAAATGGATGTCATGCTGGCCACAATGTATAACGCGCCGGGCATTGGTCTTGCCGCCAATCAGGTTGGTTTGCTCAACCGCGTGGTTGTGATGGATTTAGATCCGACAAGCTGGGAATACGGGCCCGAACAAGACGGCGTTCTCGAAATTCGCTCCACCTACCGCAGTGGCGATGAAGACGAAGCAGAAGAGGCCGAGCGCACGCGCAACCCCATCGTCATGGCCAATCCCGAAATCATTTGGCAATCCGAACAGCATTCCTTTTTTGATGAGGGCTGCCTGTCTATTCCCGGTCAATATGGCACCGTAGAGCGCCCAAAAACCGTGCGCGTTAAATATCTGGATTACGATGGTAAGCAGCAAGAGCTAGAGGCAGAGGGGCTTTTGTCCCATTGCGTACAGCATGAGATTGATCATCTTGATGGCGTATTGTTTGTGGACTATCTCACGAACCTAAAGCGCAACATGATCATCCGCAAAATGGAAAAGCTCAAAAAGCAAAAAGGCTTATAAGCCATGGCTTTGCGCGTTGGATTTATGGGTACGCCTGATTTCGCCGCCGCCGCTCTGCGCGCAATAGACCAAAGTGCCCATGACGTTATCTGCGTTTACTCCCAGCCACCCCGTCCAAAGGGGCGCGGGCATAAAATGCAATCCTCCCCCGTGCATGAATATGCAGATTCTAAAAACATTCCCGTCTTAACGCCGCTAAATTTTAAAGGTGATGATGCCCGCGCAGAATTCGCGGCGCATGATTTAGATGTCGCCATCGTCGCGGCCTATGGCCTGATTCTGCCAGAGGCTATTTTGAATGCGCCAAAATATGGTTGCCTAAATATTCATGCCTCTCTCTTGCCGCGCTGGCGCGGCGCCTCCCCAATTCAGCAAGCCATCTGGGCGGGGGATAGTGAAACCGGCATCACCATCATGCAAATGGATCGCGGCCTTGATACCGGCCCCATGATTGCCAAATCTGTACTGCCTATTACGCCCGAAACCACAACAACTTCTTTGCATGACCAGCTCGCCCCGCTTGGCGCGTCGCTCGCACTGGATGTTTTGGGCCGACTTGAAAAAGATGGCGCGCTAAATGCAGAACCACAAAATGATGAGCACACCGCCTATGCGCCGATGCTGAAAAAACAGGACGGCATTGTGAATTGGTCGCAAAATGCAAACCGCATCGACCGTCAAATCCGCGCCCTTAATCCTTGGCCTGGCGTATGGAGCGCAATTGGTGAAACTCGCATTAAAATATTGCAGGCAAGTCCGCTGCCCGATCAAAGCGTAAAACCCATCTGGGATAAACATGGCACAATCATCAATCGCGATGGTCATGTGTTTTGCGGTGACGGTACAATTTTAAAGCTGGAAAAAATTCAGCCTGCGGGCAAAAAACCCATGGACTTCGCCGCCGCTCTTAATGGTGGCTACGTTGATGCGGGCCAAATATTCTCATGACCACGAAGCGCTGGAAAATTGTTATCGAATATAATGGCGGTGCCTATTATGGCTGGCAAAAACAGCCTGATGTTCCATCAATCCAGCAAGCGATTGAAGAGGCGCTCTATAAATTTTGTCAGCAAAAGATCGCTGTGCAAGCGGCTGGGCGCACGGATGCGGGGGTGCATGCATGGGGGCAGGTTGCGCATTTTGATCTTGATTATGGCGACCGCTCTTTAACGGGGTATGATTTGGCCAAGGCGATAAACGCGCACCTACGCCCCGCGCCTATTTCCATCCTTCACGCTGAGGAAGTCGATAACGAATTTCACGCCCGCTTTGGCGCGCATAATAAAATGTACCAATACCGCATTGTTAATCGCGCCGGTTTTTTGGGGTTGGATCAGGGCCGTGTTTGGCACATTAATCGCGCGCTGGATGCAGGGGCTATGAATGAAGCGGCCCAAGTGCTGCTGGGTCAGCATGATTTTTCAACCTTCCGCGATGCACAGTGCCAGGCAAAAAACCCGGTGCGCACGCTGGATCGTATTTCTGTTACGGCGCGCCCCTATGACGCGCATGGCGGACAGGAAATTCTGATAGAGGCCGAAGCCATGTCCTTCATCCATCATCAGGTGCGCAACATTGTCGGCACACTGATTTTGGTTGGCGAAGGCAAATGGAGCGCGGACGATCTACGCGCCGCGCTTGAAGCAAAAGACAGAACCAAAGGCGGCGTTACTGCCCCCGCAGAAGGGCTGTATCTTGTGCGCGTGGAGTACAATGTTTAGTCGTTCTTAAAAACGCGTACACCCACCAACAATATTAATTATGAAAAATAACTTGTGTTTTCACTCAATCTTCGGTATAAATAATCCATATTTCATAAAGGAAACGAACAGATTATGCGTACATTCTTGATTATCTTCATGGTTTTGGGCTTTTTAAGCGTAGATAGCGCGACGAATACCGCCAGCGCGCAGCAAAACACGCGTCTGTTCCAAAGCTTGAACGTGCTAAATTCGTCCAAGCCCCTACAAAACCCCAGATATACAAAATCAGAAGACGTGATGAAAAACCGTTTGCTGGATAACAGCAACCGAGTAGTGGGCGAGGTAAAAGAC
>CAKZMN010000099.1 GCA_937128575.1 uncultured Alphaproteobacteria bacterium
ACTCATTGCGGTGTCGGATTTCTTTACCCTGACACTTGCACAGTTCAACGCGATCAGCTTCACCCGACCGTTATTTGTCACCATTCTTGCTGCTTTGGCTTTGCGCGAGTTTGTCGGTATTCATCGCTGGGTCGCCATCGCGGTTGGATTTCTTGGTGTCCTGATCATGGTCATGCCCGGCCTGTTTTTCTTCTGGCAGCCCGGCGCGCTGGATATGAGCGGTTTCGATAATGGCAGTTTGGTGGCGCTGATCAGTGCGTTCAGTCGGGCCGCTGCAATTGTTATGGTAAAGTTCCTCAGCGCCGAACTGCCGGCTATGGTCTTGCTGCTTTACGCCAATCTGTTCTCGACGGTTTTGCTGGCGCCGTTCGCTTATGTGTTCTGGACCGATGTATCACTCCACGATTGGGGCCTGATCCTGGCGATGAGCGGGTTTGGGTTCGTGTCTCAGTTTTGTTTCATCTACGCGATGAGCATTGGCGATGCGTCCTTCCTGTCGCCGATTGACTATTTACGGCTGCCAATGTCCGCTGTGGCGGATTTCTGGGTTTTCCGATTAATCCCGGGCATAGGCGTCTGGATCGGTGCAGCGATCATTGTCGTTTCAACTTTGTATATTGGCTGGCGCGAGCGTTTGAACTCACGTTCAGAACGATAAGTGCGTCTTGCTGGCGTTTCCGGGCATTGCCAAAATCCGCGGCAGCGCCTAAAGCAGCGCCAGTTTAAGGAGCGGGCCATGCGGCATCAAAAGATCTGTTGTGTTTGTATCTGCGGCTAAGGCAATCCCTTAGCCTGCTCTCGCTATTCTCTTTTGATCTGAAAATGAGCCGAAAATGTCGATTTTTGAGAACCGGAAGCGCAAATGTACACCAAGTACCTGCGAACCGGAAGCGCAGAAAATCGGCATTTGCAGGCCATTTATCGAAATTTGCTAAGCCATATATTGACCACCATTAGCTGACATAGTCGCGCCAGTTATAAACGACGCTTTATCAGAGGTCAAAAACGACACAAGATCGGCAATTTCATTCGGCTTGCCCATACGTCCGGCGGGGATTTGCTTGATAATGCTCTCCAGCACCGCAGAGTCCATGCCCTCCGTCATATCGGTCTTGATATAACCCGGGCAAACTGCATTCACCGTAATCCCCTTGCGCGCACTTTCCAGCGCCAACGCCTTAGTAAAGCCAAGCATCCCAGCCTTCGCAGCAGAATAATTCACCTGCCCCAATTGTCCCTTTTGCCCATTGATCGAGCTAACATTCACAATCCGGCCATAGCCATTATCGCGCATCCCCTTAATCACCGCGCGGCACATGGAGAAACAAGAAGTCAGGTTGGTATCCATAACACTGCTCCAATCCTCTGCGCTCATCTTATGCAGCATGCCATCGCGCGTGATGCCCGCATTATTCACAAGAATAGTAACCTCGCCCATCTTCTTGATGATTTTTTCAACCACCGCCTGACAGGCATCAACATCAGAAACATCGGCCTTAAACGCTTCGTGTCCTGTATCCGCCCTAAAAGCTTTCGCGGCCGTCTCATTGCCCGCATAAATCGCCGCTACCTTATGATCATCGGCAATCAAGGCCTTGGAAATTTCCAAACCAATACCGCGCGTTCCGCCCGTTACAATCGCTACTCCACCCATGATATTTCTCCCAAGCTAAATTAGAATTTAAGGTTCACGCAGTTACTTATATATTCTCTAGTCGCGCTCAACGCACATCGCAACGCCCATGCCGCCGCCAATACACAACGTCACCAAACCTTTATGTGCATCGCGGCGCACCATTTCATGCAACAGCGTCACAAGCACCCGCGTGCCTGATGCACCAATCGGATGGCCAAGCGCGATCGCCCCGCCATTCACATTTGTTTTATCCGCATCAAAACCCATCTCCGCCATAACGCAGCACGCCTGCGCCGCAAAGGCCTCGTTTGATTCAACAAGGTCCAAATCAGAAACGCTCCACCCCGCCTTCGACAGCGCGGCCTTCGACGCGGGAATTGGCCCCGTGCCCATAACGGATGGATCAACCCCCGCCGTGGCCCAGCTTTTGATTGTAGCCAGCGGCGTAAGCCCACGTTTGGTCGCCTCACTCGCGCGCATTAAAATGGTCGCCGCCGCGCCATCATTAATGCCCGATGCATTCGCCGCCGTAACCGTGCCGTCCTTTTTAAATGCCGGACGCAAACCACTTAATCCTTCGGCTGTTACGCCCGCGCGTGGAAATTCATCCATATCAATAATGCTCTCGCTCTTGCGGCTTTTCACCGTGACCGGAACAATCTCATCCTTAAACTTACCCGCCGCGATCGCCGCCTCGGCTTTGTTTTGCGACGCCGCAGCAAATTCATCCTGCGCCTCGCGGCTAATGCTATATTTTTCTGCAATATTTTCGGCCGTAATGCCCATGTGATAATCATTAAATGAATCCCACAAACCATCATTAATCATCGTGTCTATCATTTGTGCATTACCGAACTTAACGCCGTCACGCATATGCATGGCATGCGGTGACGCGCTCATATTTTCCTGACCACCCGCCACAACAATATCTGCATCGCCGCACAAAATAGACTGCATACCAAGCGCGACTGTGCGCAAGCCAGAACCACAAACTTGGTTAATCGTATAGGCCGCTTTTTCTGCCGGAATGCCCGCAGCAATCGCCGTCTGGCGCGCGGGATTTTGTCCGGCGCCTGCGGTTAAAACTTGCCCCATAATAACGTCATCAATTTCGTCTGGTTTAACGCCGGTATCTTGCAAAATTTGTGCAACAACAATGCTGCCTAATTCATGCGCCGGAAGACGGCTAAGACCACCACCTAAATTACCTATCGCTGTGCGTTTTGCTGCAACAATAATAACCGGATCATCTGTGCTCATAATCTCTTCCTTATCTCATATGGATGGATGACCGCACCATATCAATAACGCAGCTATTTTCAAGGCAATTTATTTATCATGCGACCGTATCCACTTGGCCACAGGGGCCCAGACTTTCTCAACGGACACGCCCCCCGCAATCATCCCAATATGCCCACATTCGGGGTTGATAATATCCGCATGCGCAATGCGTTCCTGCAGCGCCGCCGCGCATTCATACTCGACCAAACGATCCTTCTTTGATGCAACAATCAGGGTCGGAATATCGATCATTTCTGGATGCACAAATTCACCATTAATTTTCCACTGCCCCGCATAAGTCTGGTTTTTCAAAAACCAATCCGTGATGCAATGCTGCGCAATCGCGGCAGGTAATTCCACGCCGTCATTCAGCCAATCTTCCACGGCCACAAAAATCTTCGCCGCATTCGATGTCTTGTCCATATCCTCAAATTTTGAAAACTTCTTCGCCGTCATCGCGGGATCAAGGGACGCAAATAAAGTCTGTATCCAATCGACACTAAGAACGCCCTTTTCCTCAATCACAGGAAAGGCCGATGGCGCAAAAAATTTCACGCGGTTAAGCAGCGCTTGCGAGCCCGCATGAAAGTCCCATGGCGCGGCCAGCATCGTGATGGATTTAAGATGTTTTTGTGCGCGCGTTGCTGCGCCAAGCAAGACCGTACCGCCCATACAATATCCAAGCGCATGAACGGCGTCGCCGTGGCGCTTATTCAAAAATTCAAGCGCTGGAATAATGCGATCCATCACCGCGCCGTCCATATCGCGCTGCCCCGCATCCTCAGACACCGCGCCCCAATCCAGCAGATACGGATTAAACCCCTGCGCCCCGAACCACCGCAGCATTGATCGCCCTTCCATCAAATCCAGAACATAGCCCTTATTAATCATAGAGGGGATGAGGATAATCGCAGGCTGGTTGCTAATGTATTCATGCTCTGGCACCGCATGAACACTCATCGTGCCCGCGCGCCAAATTTCATCAAGTGGCAGGCGATCTGGCGCACCATCAAATTTGTGATAACTTTGAATTCCCAGCAGCATTTTACGCAGCTCTTCCGGCAATTCCGGCGGCATCGCACCATCAAAAGAGAAATCAGATGGCATCTCCTTTGGCCACGCAGCCGCCGCCATCGCTATATAAATCGGCAATGGGTTTAGGCCCCGTCGCATCTAAATATTCCATCTATTATTTTGCTGCACAATGCCACGGACTATACGTCAGTTATGCAAACCGTTCCAGACAAAGCTTTTCAAACATCCATTTTTGTGCAATACATCATAAATATTCAACGCAGCAAAATTTTAAGAATAGGTGCACAAATGGCCAAGACCAAAAACCAAGCTGGTGAACCAACAGTAATCAAAAAATACGCAAATCGCCGCCTCTATGACACAGGCCGCAGCAGCTATGTCACGCTCGAAGATCTATGCGAAATGGTAAAAGAAGGTCACGATTTTGTAGTAAAAGACGCGAAAAGCGGCGAAGACATTACGCGCTCCGTTTTGACACAAATCATTTTGGATCAGGAAAATAAAGGCGAAGATAATTTGCTGCCCATCGGTTTCTTGCGCAACCTCATCAGCTTCTATGGCGACAGCGTGCAGCAAGTTGTACCAAACTATCTTGAAACAACATTAGATGTGTTTGTTAAAAACCAAGAACGTGTGCGCGAGCAAATCAATAAATCATTTGAAAATATGCCCGGCATGAACCCGAATATGCAGGGTATGTTCACCGGAACAACGCCGCCATCCATCGAAGAACTCAACCGCAAAAACATGGAAATGTTTGAACGTACAATGAAAATGTTCACCCCCTTCGGCATGGCCTATGGCGCTGATCAAGATGGGCCACAAGAAGAGAATAAATAAAGCACTCTTCTGCCCTCCTCAAAACACAAAAAAACCGGCGCATATTTGCAGCCGGTTTTTTATTAAGCTTTATATCTGAGGCTCAGAATTTAAGAACCGCTCACGCTATCAATCAATCGATCACGAAGCGCCATGGCGGTGTCCATTTTTTCCGTCGGCGCCTCATGCGCCACAACTGTAAATGTATCATCCTTATTAAAGAACAGCAGCGAGGCCGATGAATTTACAGACGCACCAACACAGGCCACCTCATAACTATCGATCCGCGTTGCGCCATTTTGCGTGCTGTTATCCGGAACAATCGCAAAATCGCCCTGACAACGATCTTCAGTTTTCGTCAAATAATCACGCACATAATTTTCAAAGTCACCCGCATTGCGCAATGGCTTTTGCTCCGATGATCCATAAACCGTCTCTGATGACCATTGATGCACAACCCGGTCGGCG
>CAKZMN010000100.1 GCA_937128575.1 uncultured Alphaproteobacteria bacterium
TGCATATTTTGCTGTACGCGTCACGTTCCACGATGATGAAACCCTAGAAGCCGAGGTCATTGGCTTTGACGAAAAAACAGACATCGCCGTATTAAAGGTAAAAACCGATAAAGAGATGACCGCCGTTGAATTTGGCGACAGCGATCCCTTGCGCGTTGGCGACTGGGTTGTGGCAATCGGTAACCCATTCGGCCTTGGCGGCACAGTAACCGCGGGCATCGTATCGGCGCGCCAGCGTGACATTAACTCCGGCCCCTATGATGACTTCATCCAAACAGATGCATCAATCAACCGCGGTAATTCTGGCGGCCCCATGTTCGATACAGACGGCAAAGTAATCGGCATCAACACCGCGATCTTTAGCCCCTCTGGCGGCTCCGTTGGTATTGGCTTCGCCATCCCCTCATCATTGGCAGCCCCCGTGGTTAAGCAAATCATTGAATTTGGTAGAACGCGCCGCGGCTGGCTTGGCGTGCGCATCCAAAGCGTAACTGAAGAGATAGCAGAGAGCTTAGGCCTATCTAAACCAACAGGCGCGCTGATCGCTAGCATAACGCCAGACGGCCCTGCAGAAAAAAGCGGCATCAAAGCCGGAGATGTTATCCTGGAATTTAACGGTACAAAAATTGACGAGATGCGCAAATTACCGCGCGTTGTTGCTGAAACCCCAATCGATTCCCCCGCCGATGTTATTCTGTGGCGCGACAGTAGTAAAAAGAAAGTCAGCATCAAGGTTGGTGAGCTGGAAAAGGCCGAAGAAGAGGGTCTAACCGAAACGGCAGCAACCTCCACCGGAACAGGCACAAAAATCGAATCCGTTGGTATCACCTTAAAAGAACTGTCTGAAGATATGCGCCTAGATTTCGGCATCAGCAAGGACATTACCGGCGTCGTGATTGACGCTATAGATCTTCAATCAGAGGCCTCAAGAAAAGGGCTGATGGAAGGTGACGTTATCGTTGAAATAAATCAACAGCCCGTAACCAAGCCAGAAGAAGTGCAAGACATTATCGCGAAGGCCGAGCAAAACTCCAGATCATCTGTGCTGCTCTTGCTCAACCGTGATGGCGATGTACGCTTTGTTGCTTTGAAGCTCGGCAAGAAAAAATAAACCTGCTGAGCAGGGAATTTATAAGCCGTATTCTTTCGCTAACGCCCTCACTTTAGGGCGGAATGATCTATAAAATTCATTTGTAAAAGAATGGCTAGTGGCCTTTAGGATAGACGGCTTAGAAAAATTAAAACCACAAGCCCGCATATGCGCCGCCCATTTATCCGTCAAAGAAGCCGGAGCAACCGGATCATTCTTAGAATATATTAAATCTATCGTGGGCTTATGTTCTAGGTTGGCTAATTCATCAGAAAATAAATTATAACTTCTCGAATTACTTTTTACATCATCAAGAAATTGCTTGGTAAACTTAACCTGGCACGTTGAGTCAGGAGGGCCATGCAGAAAAAACCCATACTCGTTTAAGTCGCTTCGCGCCTTTATGGCTTCATCAGTGCGTTTATTTTCAAGCTGACTTAGAACCGCAATTTGAGCAAAGTTTGGAAACGGCGCCGCCGCAATGATATGCTTCACATTATCTGAAATTTTCTCCTGCCTTAACGCTCCTATAGCAACATTAATGCTGAAGGAATTAGAGAATACAATGTTGTCTCGTTTTATATCTAGGTTAGAAATAGCTGCAAAATTTTCAATGTTAGTTTGCAAAGTCGCGGTATCTGCACGGCCTAAATATTCATCAGTGTCGACACCATTATAATGATTGTATCGTGAATAATTTACCTGAGCGACTGCGAAGCCATATTCTTCGAAAATATTGGAAATCTTAATATTGTTTGCACCATTAATGCCATCGCCTCTATACCCTTCCAATATGATACAAACAGGGGCATTCTTATCCTTGCCCGGCGTATATAAAATCTTAGCCGCATCAGCACTAGGAGTATGCAAATCATATAGCCCCGCACGATTAAATGTTTCAACCACACGAAGATCGGCATTCCTCTGATGTTTGCGGTAATATAAGCTACTCATTAAATATATAACTTTTGAATAAATGTAATTATTTAGATAAACAACGCTATAAAAACCAGATTAAGAACATTATGTCAACAAAAACCATTCATATAGTCGCCGGCCCGACCGCCAGTGGGAAATCTGCAAAAGCCATGGAAATTGCCCGCGCGGAAGATGGCGTCGTAATCAATTGCGACTCTATGCAACTATATGATGGCCTGCCCATCCTAAGCGCGCAACCATCCGCGCAAGATAAAATAGATGTGCCGCACAAACTATACGCCGCCCTACACCCCAATGACGTCTGCAGCGCAGGAAATTGGCGCGAAATGGTGGAGCCGATTATTGAAGAAGTACTAGCAAATGACCAAACCCCCATCATATGCGGCGGCACGGGACTATATATAAAAGCATTAATCGACGGTCTGTCCCCCATGCCGGACATCCCCGAAGAGGTGCGCGCAAAGGTCGTCGCAGAGTATGAAGACATAGGGGCTGAAGAATTCTATGCCAAGCTAACATCGCTAGACCCCGAAATGGCAGAGCGCTTCCACGTCAATCACAAGGCCCGCATCATTCGCGCTATGGAGGTATTCGAGGCAACAGGAAAATCCCTAGCGCGTTGGCAAGAGTTAGAACGCGTAGGGCCACCAGAAAATTGGAACTTCAAAATTCACAAAATACTGCCAGAGCGCGAAACACTCTATGAGCGCTGCAACGCGCGTTTTGAATGGATGATGAATAATGGCGCGCGGGAGGAAACCCAAGAGATCGAAGCGCGCCTGCAAGCCGGCGCAGTAAACGAAGGCGTCCCGCTATGCAAAGCTCTAGGGTTTAAGCAACTGCGCGCGCATCTTGCGGGGGAAATGGAACTAAACGAAGCCATTGAACAAGCCCAAGGCATCACCCGCCGCTACGCCAAACGACAGGTCACATGGTTTAGAAACCAGCTTTGATCACTCTTGACTACCCTAAGAAAATATCGAATATTATGATTTCATAATAATAAAGTTACAACTTACTGGGTAAAAATGTTTCAATACACGCCGCAAGATATTACAGATATACTGTTAGTCGCCGACCATAGAATAACACGCATCACAAAAACAAAAGCTGGACACACCGAAAACCTGTCACAAAACTTTGCAGGAATATCGAATATTAAGCTCCAAAATGACTTGAATCCAAGATCCCTTCAAAAAGCGATAGAAGAATTAGAAAGTCTATTTTTTGAAAAGCAGTTTTGACGATACGAAAGTTATAAAGAGTGTTAGCGATGTTGCTGCGGAGATTAGACAGAATTGACAAAATGCCCCGATAACAAAGGCTTGTAGATAAACTAACCAAAGCACAGGAAGAATTTGAGGCATTGGGTGGATATTCCATGCAGTCTGATGCTGAAGCTATTCTGGAAGGTATTGGTTTCAAAACGGCTGACCTAAAGAGGCCATTGAGAGAGTTTTCCGGAGGTTGGCG
>CAKZMN010000101.1 GCA_937128575.1 uncultured Alphaproteobacteria bacterium
ATCGGCCCTTATTGCACGGTTGGCGATCATGTGGAGCTTGGCGATCATGTGGAGCTAAAATCCCATGTTGTGGTTGATGGGCACACCAGTATTGGTGCGGGCACGACCATATATCCCTTTGCCTCCATTGGTTGCGCGCCGCAAGATTTGAAGTTTGCAGGCGAGCCATCAACGCTTACGATTGGTGAAAATAACAATATTCGTGAACATGTGACGATGAATCCGGGTACGAAAGATGGCGGGATGAAGACGGTTGTTGGCGACAATAACTTATTTATGATGGCATCTCATGTGGCGCATGATTGTATTGTGGGCAGCAATGTTATTTTGGCGAATAATGCGACGATTGCCGGTCACGTTGAGGTTGGTGATTACGCGATTATTGGCGGGCTTGCCGCTATTCATCAATTTATCCGTATTGGTCACCACGCAATTATCGGCGGTATGTCTGGCGTGGAAAGTGATGTTATTCCGTTTGGCCGTGTTAAGGGGGAGCGCGCGCATTTGGCGGGACTAAACCTGATTGGGCTTGAGCGCAGAGGGTTTTCCAAGGATCAGCTACGCAATTTGCAAAAGGCCTATGGCGCGCTATTCGCTGATGAGGGCACATTAGAGCAGCGCGTTGATTCTGTTTCTGGTGATTTTGGTTCTGATGAAACCGTTGCGGCAATTATTGAATTTGTACGTAATAAAAATAAATTCCCGATATGCCAGCCTCAAAAGAAAAATTAGATAGCTCTGCACTTTCCGTTAAAACGCTCGGCGTGATTGCGGGCGGCGGCGCTTTGCCGCTGAAGCTTCTTCATGCTTGTGATGATTTGGGGATTGAGCCATTCATTGTGGCTTTTGACGGTCAAACTGATCCCGCGCTTGTTCAGGGGTATGAGCATATGTGGACGCGCTTTGGTGCGATTGGCAAAATCATCAAAACATTGAAATCTCATGACGTTCGCGATCTTGTGATGATTGGTAAAATGCGCAGGCCGTCAATGGCGGAGCTGAAGCCAGATTTAAAGGCGGCGGAGTTGATTGCTAAGCTTGGCTTTGGCGCGCTTGGTGATAATGATTTTTTAGGCGTTATTCGAAAATTTTTAGAAGCCGAAGGATTTGAAATTCATGGCGTTCATAAATTCGCGACGGACTTGCTTGCGCCATCTGGCGTGATTGGCAAGCATAAGCCGGGCAAGGCCGATTGGGCAGATATTAATCGCGGGTTAGAGGTATCCCTTGGCATGGGGCATTTGGACGTGGGGCAGTCGGTGATTGTGCAAGAAGGCATCGTTTTGGGCGTGGAGGCCATTGAAGGCACAGACGCGTTGATGAAGCGTTGCGGCGATCTTATGCGCGGGGGGCGCAAGGCGGTTTTAGTGAAAACATGTAAACCCCAGCAAGATCGTGATTTTGATCTACCTACCATTGGGCCAGAAACGATTGAGAATGCGGCGCATAGCGGCCTTGGCGGCGTTGTTATCCATGCTGGGCATAGTTTGGTTTATGATCTGGATGGGGTTGTGCAAACCGCAAATAAGCATAAACTATATGTTGTGGGTGTTGACCCGTCCGAAGATCAAGTCTGAGACTGTTTATTTCATGAGTAAGAAAATTTTCTTAATAGCGGGAGAGCCGTCTGGCGATGTTTTAGGCGCGGGGCTTATTCGCGAGCTTAAAAGTCAATCTAGAGTGCCGATAGAGTTTATTGGTGTTGGTGGGCCGTTGATGGAGGCCGAGGGGCTTCAATCTATCGTGCCGATGGATGAGCTTTGCGTTATGGGGCTGTGGGAAGTGATTTGGCAGCTTCCGCGACTGCTGCGTCTGATTAATGGTGTGGTTGAGGAAATTGAGGGCGCTGAACCTGACGCTGTTGTAACTATTGATCTTCCTGATTTTAATTTTGAAGTTGCGCGGCGGATAAAGAAGCGCGCACTTAGTTCTGCAAAAATGATTCATTATGTGGCGCCAAGTGTTTGGGCGTGGCGACCGGGACGTGCGAAAAAAATTGCTGCGCTTTACGACAAGGTTTTATGCTTATTGCCATTTGAGCCCCCTTATTTTAAAGCCCATGAAATGGAAGCTGATTTTGTTGGGCACCCGTTGGTGGAAGAAGCCAAAAATTTTAATGGTCAGGATTTTCGTGAAAAAAACGGCATTACGCCGCAGGATAAAGTCCTCGGTCTATTCTTGGGTAGCCGGGAGGGTGAGCTTCACAAACATGCAAATGTGTTGAAGGAGGCTGCGCAAATTATTCGCGAGCAAGATCCAGATGTTAAAATTGTTATTCCGACTCTGCCGGATTTTGAATATTTGGTTCTGAAGGCGATTGAAGATTGGGATTTTGAAACGATTGTTGTGTCGCTGCCTAGTTTGAAGTGGAATTCTTTTGCCGCGTGTGATGTGGCTGTTGCTGTTTCAGGCACTGTGGGGTTGGAACTTGCCTATATCGGTGTGCCGCACGTTATTGCGTATAAAACGCACCCGATTACAGCCATGGCTGTGAAGCGGATGATTAAGGTGAAGTACGCACATTTGGCGAATATCTTGCTCGATGCGCCTGTGGTGCCGGAATATTTGCAAGGTAAGTGTAATTCACTGAATGTTGCGAAGGGGCTGCTTAGTCTTTTGCGCAAGCCAGAGGATCGCGCCGCACAAAAGCAGGCCTTTGCGAAGCTGGGTCAGCGCCTAAGGCCACCGCTACCGGGAAATTCTCGCCCGGGTGCTGCTCTTGCCATTCGCGAAAATCCAATGCGCCACCTCGGTGTGCCAACCAACGCATAATCAGCTTGTTCTTACCAATAACCTGTTGACGGTAAATACCCAAATTTTGCCGCGATTTATTCGGGCCTCGGGTAAT
>CAKZMN010000102.1 GCA_937128575.1 uncultured Alphaproteobacteria bacterium
TCGGACGTAATCGCAAACACAGCGGGCACCGAATCCACGGCAAACACAACATCCGCCAGTTCAATCATCAGCAGCGCCAAAAGCAGCGGCGTCATATACAGCACCGCGCCGGGTTTTGTCTCATCATCTTTATCGCGCCGCACGAAAAAGCGCTGCCCATATATCTTCTCGGTAATGTTCAAATGTTTACGCAGGAATTTCAGCAGCCGGTTATTGGTAACCGCCTCCTCGTGCTCCCCGTCCTCATCGTCCCAAAACAAAAGCCGTACGCCGGTAAAGGCAAGGAACGCACCGAACAAATACAGTACCCATTCAAATTCATGCACCAAGGCCGCGCCCAAACCAATCATCAGGCCGCGCAAAATAATCACGCCCAAAATGCCCCAGAACAAAACGCGATGTTGGTGTTTGCGTGGAATTTTCAGCGCGCTAAAAATCACCGCCATCACAAATAAATTATCGAGAGACAAAGATTTTTCGATCACATAGCTGGTGTAGAACTCAATGCCGCTTTGCGCGCCCAGAGTACTCCAAACCCATGCGCCGAAAATCAGACTAATCGCAATATAAAACCCAGACAGGCTGAGGCTCTTGCGCACGCCGATCTCTTGTTCCTTTTTATTGAACAGCCCCAAATCAACCGCGACCAAAATCAGAACGAGCGCCAAAAACACGGCCCACATCCATAATGGTTTATCGAGATATAATGTTAAAAACAGATCAGACAAAAAATGGACCCTTGGTAAAGTTCAAGGATCCATTATCGCAGAGTTGGCCTGCGCGGGAAAGGCGCGCCGCCGCTTTATTCGATGTTATTTTGCAGGCGCATCTTCAAATAAATGCAGATAATCTTCATACCCTTCGCTCGCCACATCATCCTTATGAATGAATTTTAGCGACGCAGAGTTAATGCAATACCGCAAACCACCCTTATCTTTCGAGCCATCCTCAAATACGTGACCCAAATGTGAATCGGCGCTTGAGGAACGCACTTCCGTGCGGCTCATCCAAAGCTTCTTATCTTCTTTATTCTGCAACCGCTCTTCTTGAATCGGTTTGGTAAAACTAGGCCAACCACTGCCGGAATCAAATTTATCAACTGACGAAAACAGTGCCTCGCCCGACACAACATCAACATAAATGCCGGGCTCTTTATTGTCCCAATATTCATTTTTAAATGCGGGCTCTGTGCCGTCATGCTGGGTTACATATTGCTGAATTGAGGTCAGCTCCTTTTTCTTTTCACTCATATCATCCTCATTGGCTTGAGCTAGTGATATAGAACCAATAACCGCTAAGGCTAGTGATAGTTTAAGTATTGCTTTAATCATATCAACCCCTCCTATAATGGGCGTGTCTATATCTATATTCGCGGCATCTTCTTCTAAAGTTACCATCATTTGACCCATGCGGATATATTACATATAACAAGATATGCGCATTATTTTATCTCGTCATGCTCGCTCACTGGGGCAGGCCCATAGCGGCAACTATGCCAAGTACGGCGATTCCCGCGTACCGCTAGATCCGGGTCATGCGCATCTTGCGATTAAATGCGGCGAATTTTTATCGGAGTACTTCAATCAAACCGCGACAAAGAAATGGCCCCTCGTTTGGACAAGCCAGTTTACGCGCGCGCAACAAACTTGGGGCGGATACCGGCAGGGGATCGGCGATTATTTCGGCGCCGCCCAGCCAACATGGCACATTGACCCGCGCCTGAATGAACAAAGCTTTGGCGCGCTGCCTTATTTGGATGACATTAAAAACCCTATGCGCCGCTTCTTGGCCAAAAGCTTCGCTAAAGTTTCGCAAGCGCTTTATGTGAATGATCCTTTCTCCAGCAGCCCTCTAATGGGTGAAGCGCCGCGGCAAACCCTGATCAATGTGCAGAATTTTATCGATGGATCATTCACCCGTGACGCAGTTGAAGGGATAGATGATGTTTTAATCATATCCCACGGCGCGGTTATGAAAGCCTTCATCATGAACTGGTTCCATCTTTATGATTTAGACACATGGAAAGCTCTCGACACGCCCGGCAATTGTGATGTGTATGTGATTGAGGGGGAGCCTAAGGATTGGAGCGTACGTAAAATTTATGATGGCGAAACCGCGACCGGCCTTCTGGACAATCCCATCAACCCCATTGCGCACATCACCAAACCAACGGACTTTAATCCGCCGCCACTAATTCTGCCGCAATAAAAAAGGCGCCGTATAAGGGCACCTTTTTCTACTCAATTTTTTATGAAGCCTACTGACAAGACAGGCATTCTTCGTAATTATTCGTTTCCGCAAGCTCTGGCTCTCGGTTATCACCGGGTTCACCCGCTTGGGTTCTTTTCCAAGACGCATCACTTTCCGCGCGCTGAATAGATTTAGAGCGGCAGTAATAAAGTGACTTACAGCCCTTCTTCCAAGCATCCCAATGTACACGGTGCAATTCTGTTTTATGCACGTTGGCAGGAAGGAAGATGTTAAGGCTCTGTGCCTGACAAATGAAGGGCGCGCGATCACCGGAGTGCTCGATCAACCAACGCTGGTCAATTTCAAAGGCCGTTTTGAAAACATCTTTTTCATCATCGTTTAGGAAGTCCAAATGCTGAACCGATCCTTCGTTGGTGAAAATGGAGCTCCAAATATCTTCTGTGTCCTGACCTTTTTCTTTCAATAGCGCGGTTAGATATTTGTTCTTAACCGGGAATGAACCAGACAATGTTTTGTGCGTGTAGGCATTCGCTGCATTGGGCTCAATGCCTGGGGATGTTCCGCCGCAAATAATGGAGATCGACGCCGTAGGAGCCACCGCCATCTTGTTGGAGAAACGCTCCATGATGCCGTAATCTGCTGCATCGGGGCATGCGCCGCGTTCTTCAGCAAGCTTCACAGACGCATCATCAGCCTGACGACGAATATGTTGGAATATGCGGCGGTTCCAAACCTTGGCCATCACACCTTCCATCGGGATCATCTTTGACTGTAGGAAAGAATGCCAGCCCATAACGCCCAAACCAACTGAACGCTCACGCATAGCGGCGTATTTCGCGCGCTTCATAGAGTCGGGAGCTTTGGCAATAAAGTCCGTCAGAACATTATCAAGGAATCGCATGATATCTTCGATAAAGGTTGGGTGGTCTTGCCATTCATCCCACTTATCTAGATTAACCGAGGACAGACAGCACACCGCGGTCCGGTCATTACCCAAATGGTCACGACCTGTTGGCAATGTGATTTCTGAACAAAGGTTAGACATCTTAACATTCAAACCGGCCATTTTGTGATGCGCAGGGATCGCGTCATTCACGTGGTCGATATAAACAATATATGGTTCGCCCGTTTCAACGCGCGCCGTTAGCAAGCGGATCCAAAGATCGCGCGCACTTACTTTATCAACCACCACATTATCTTTTGGTGACTTAAGCGCCCATTCTTCATCATTCTCAACCGCGATCATGAATGCGTTGGTTACCAAAACGCCGTGATGCAGGTTAAGGGCTTTACGGTTTGGATCACCGCCTGTTGGGCGACGAATCTCAATAAATTCTTCAATTTCTGGGTGCCAGATTGGCAGATAAATAGCAGCAGAGCCGCGGCGCAATGACCCTTGAGAAATCGCAAGCGTTAGGGAGTCCATCACGCGGATGAATGGCACAATACCGCTGGTCTTACCATTGCGGCCAACCTTTTCACCAATTGAGCGTACGTTACCCCAGTAAGAACCAATGCCGCCACCAAGAGAGGCCAGCCAAACATTTTCATTCCAAAGCTCAACAATATCACCCAGAGAATCGTTTGTTTCGTTCAAGAAACATGAGATTGGCAAACCGCGACTTGTTCCACCATTTGATAGAACTGGCGTAGAAGGCATGAACCACAATTTGGACATGTAATCATAAAGGCGCTGTGCGTGTTCGCTGTCATCGCCGTAATACATGGCGCCGCGCGCAAACAAATCCTGATAGGATTCTTCCGGCATTAAGTAACGATCGGTCAGTGTTGCCTTTCCGAATGTGGTAAGGTTTTCATCTCTACTACGATCGATCTGGACACGGTTGCCCCTCTCCATTTGCGCGACGTCAAACATGAGTTATATACTCCTTGGTTATTTTCTACCTGCTATCCGCAGGAACTATGTATCTGGGATGTGAATAATGCCGTAAGACACTATCCATAGCGTTTAGTCTTTAAATAACCTACTACATCTCGTGGTATACGCCAATAGGACTTTATTCCCACGCTTCCCGTCCACATCACCAAAAGGCGTTGTTTTTAATGAAAAAAACACAGATATCCCGCCTCTTATCCCCGTGAATTTTTTTTTAAAACGTAATTTTATTACCCTAAATATAGTGTTTTTTTGTTCTCATAATCCTGATATTTAGGAGGCAAAGCACATAATGTGAGTACGGCTATTTTTAACTATGCCACGGTTTCCCACGATTCCCCGCTAGCGAAGAATCGATTCACAAAAACATCACCTCAAATAACCGTAAATATTTTGCATGATTTCTAAATTCTGCCGCTTTGCGCATGCGCGGCTCTACTATATAGTGTGTGATAGTAAAACATTCATTCGAACGCTTTAGGCTCCTCCATATGACCCCACAACGCCACACTAAAATTCTCGCCACCCTCGGCCCTGCATCCAATACAAAAGAAGTCATTAAGGGTTTATTAGAAGCGGGGGTAAATATCTTCCGCCTGAATTTTTCCCACGGCACCCACGCCGACCACAGCGCGGTTGTTAAAATAATTCGCGGCCTAGAAAAAGATATGAACCGCAGCGTCGGCATTGTCGCAGACATGCAGGGGCCCAAACTGCGCATTGGTGATTTTGAAAATGATAAAATCGCGCTAGAGATCGGCCAGACTTTTCGCTTCGATCTTGATGCCGCGCCGGGCAATGAAACCCGGGTATGTCTGCCTCATCCTGAAATTTTAAAATCCTTGGAGGAGGGCAGCGCCATTTTCCTTGATGATGGAAAGGTGCGCGCGCGCATCACCAAAAAGGGCGATGACTTTGTGGAAGCCAAAATCGAATCCGGCGCGGCGCTTTCAAACAAAAAGGGCTTAAATCTGCCCGGCGCCGTTATTCCCATTCCTGCATTAACTGAAAAGGATAAGGTGGATCTTGTTGCCGCGCTTGATATGGGCGTTGACTGGATCGCACAAAGCTTCGTCCAAACTGCCGATGATGTGGCGGAGGCAAAAGCGCTTATTAATGACCGCGCCCTATTAATGGTAAAACTTGAAAAACCCTCCGCGATTGAAAATTTGGAAGAAATCATTCATCTAGCCGATGGCGCAATGCTGGCGCGCGGCGATCTGGGCGTTGAAATTGCTCCAGAAAAGGTGCCCGCCACCCAAAAACGCGTTGTTCGTTATGTGCGGGAGCAGGGAAAACCCATCGTGGTCGCAACCCAAATGCTGGAATCCATGATCACCAATGCACGCCCCACCCGGGCGGAGGCCTCTGACGTGGCCACGGCGGTGTATGACGGCGCGGATGCGGTCATGCTGTCTGCAGAAACGGCGGCGGGCGACTACCCCGTGCGCGCGGTTGAAATTATGGATCGTATTTGCCGCTACACCGAAGAAGACGAAACTTATACCGAGATGATGGCGATCAGCCACCCTGACACAATGGATGGCGATCCATCCGACGCTATCACTGCGGCGGCCTATTACGTGTCACAGGACGTGGATGCGGCCTTTATTGTGACCTACACGCTATCCGGCTCTACGGCGCTGCGTATGGCGCGCCAACGGCCAGAGGTGCCGATATTGTGCCTAACGCCAGACGTCAATGTCGCGCGGCGCTTAAGCGTGTCCTATGGCGTTATTTCTGTATTTGATCCCGAAACGGGTGATGATGACTTTATCGGCCCCGCGCGTCACGCGGCCAAAATCGCAATTGAAAAAGATATCGGGGATAAGGGGCAAACCTTCGTAATGACCGCGGGCGTACCCTTCGGTGAAAAAGGCTCCACCAATTTACTCAGAATTGCGGAAGTTGGATAATATTACTGCGCGCTGGCAACCATAGTTGTTGTTGGCGCTGTGTGTAACCACCATGCTGTACGGTTGATGGAGAAGATCGGACGATAGCGACCAACACTGTCTGCATTCACCATCTGCTTTTGCTGATTATCCAAGATATATGGACCTTGCTCGGTATAAACAATCAATACAGCGTGCGGAATATTCTTTTGCTTGTCATGAACAATCGCCACGCGCATACGGTTCTCAGGAACGCCCAATGTGCGTAGAGCTGTGTATTTCGTAATCGCGAAGTCTTCACAATCGCCGCCGCGCTTCAAAAATTCAACCGGCGTCGCCCAGTAATCGCTCTTGCCCCAATTCTTGCTGTCCGTGATATAGCGCTTCTTATTCACCAAGCGGTTCACGTTATCGGCCATTTGCTTAAGCTCCATGCCCTGAAAACGAACCAAATCTTTTTGCCAGTCTTTAATAACTTGCGCATTGGCATTGTTTTGCAAGTCGCGCTCAAATTTCTTGAACATGCCCGTCCATTTCGTGAAGGGCTTTAAATTGCTGTTACGCTTTTCCGCTGTTTCAAACACGGATGGAAAACTGCGCATATTGGTAAAGGCACCATTCGCCGCGCTGGTTAGTGAAATTTGCGCGGGTACATCTTTAATAGATCCGGCCTGCGCCTGCCTTGAATTTGTGCTGGTGAAAGACATCATAAAGAAAACGCTCGCGGCAATAATGCGCAAGGCGTGCTGACGACCCAATACAAATGCTAACTGGCGACGTGTAATGATATTATTTTTGATTAATAGCTGCCCAAGTGGAAGCTTTGTGCTCTTTTGCTGTTTCAATGTCTCACGAAGTTCAGCCGGCGATAGCAAACCTTTAAATACAAGCAGCTCGCCCAGGCGATGATGATCTAAATACGTTTTAAAAAGTGATAGAACGCCACCGCGGTTTTTAGATGCCCGCTTATGGCGACAAGTGTCGTTTTTATTACTCATTATATAATTCCAAACCCTAGAAGAAATAGATGAACCCACATCTATTAAGTTGCCCCGTACAAAATTCGTACACTACTATTAAACCCTAGAAAGATTGACGAAATCCTAACAAGCGGGCATAAAAACGGTAATTTTATAACTTTATGACTGTTTTTGAGAAAAAATTATGAACAAAAACTCTGTCGAAACCCGTTCTGAGCAACTAAAAGCGCAAATTGCTGCGATGCAGGGTATAGCCGTGCTGGTTGTCGGGGATATCATGTTGGATCGCTTTGTCTATGGCACCGTGGAGCGAATCTCCCCCGAAAGCCCCGTGCCGGTTTTATCCGTAAAACGCGAAGATAACATGTTGGGCGGCGCGGGTAACGCCATGTCCAACCTGTCCGGTTTAGGTGTAAAAGCTATCGCGCTCAGCCTAATCGGCGATGATGCAGATGGCCAAGCGGTGCAGGAAAAGGCAGAACAGCTCGGCATTGATACAGATGGCTTAATCCGTGACGCCAGCCGTCCAACCATCGTAAAAACCAGATTTTTAGCGGGTCATCAGCAACTTTTGCGCAGCGATTTCGAAAAAAACGAACCCATCTCAAAGGGCATAGCCGCCCAGCTTTTATCAAAGGCCGAGGCGCTGATTCCAACCGTAAAATCGGTCATTATTTCTGACTACGGCAAGGGACTTCTGAGCCGTGAATTAATCACCGCCATCATGACCGCCGCACAAAAATTCGGTGTGCCTGTGATTGTCGACCCCAAGGGGCAGGATTTTAGCATATATAAGGGCGCCACCGCCATCACGCCCAACAAAAAGGAACTATCCGAAGCCACGCGCGGCATGGCCGTGAATAGTGACGAAGAAGTTATCACCGCGGCGCAGAGCTTAATCAATGATTGCGGCGTTGAAAATGTTGTCGCCACGCGCTCCGCCGATGGCATGAGCGTCATTCAAAAATCCGGCCCCGTCGCTCATTTCAAAAGCGCGGATATCGAAGTTTTCGACGTATCTGGCGCGGGTGATACAGTCATTGCCACCATCGCTGCCTCTATGGGGGCGGGTACATCGCTGGTTGATTCGGTGGCGCTGGCCAATTTGGCGGGCGGCATTGTTGTGGCAAAGGTCGGCACCGCGCCCATTCGCGCCAGCGAGCTTGAGCTAGCGCTAGACAGCGACCAAGGCGATCAGCAGGTTAATCAAAAATCAAAGGCCGGCGCGCATTCCGCCACCATCGCCACCTGGGCAGAGGCCGCAGAACAAGTGCGCCGCTGGAAGGCGCGCGGCCTAAAAACCGGCTTCACCAATGGCTGTTTCGATATTTTGCATTTGGGGCATGTGTCCTATCTCAATGATGCGCGCGCGCGCTGCGACCGCCTGATTGTCGGGCTTAACCATGATGCGTCTGTACGAATTTTAAAGGGCGAAACGCGCCCCATTCACGAAGAAAACGCCCGCGGCGGCGTACTTGCGGCGCTGGGCGCGGTCGATATGGTCGTGCTGTTCGGCGCTGAAAATGTGGGCGATGACAACACGGCTTGCGATCTGTTATCTGCCGTGCAGCCGGACATATATTTCAAGGGCGGCGATTATACAATCGATCAAATCCCAGAGGCGCCAACGGTTAAATCCTATGGTGGCACCGTCGATATTATGCCCGTTTATGAAGGCCACAGCACCACAGCCTCAATCAAAAAGGCTGGCCCCGAAGCGGCTTAAATTCAGCAATCCACACGAATATCCTGTGAAGAGTACAATTCTTCCTTGACGGTTTGTATTTTCTAAATGAGAATGATTATTACTATCATGGTGCGTTCGCATATTTAAATATCCATCTCATAAACTACGAAAGGAAAGGCCAATGCTTTCAGATTTCTTATTAATGGAAACCTATTTCGAGGGGCCAGAAACGGCTCAATTCTATGAAGATCTATCAAAACGCTATGGCGCGCAGC
>CAKZMN010000103.1 GCA_937128575.1 uncultured Alphaproteobacteria bacterium
TAATTGCCTTCATAAGGAATGCCGCGACCATGAGCCACTTCAAGAATCCAGCCCGTTACATTATCAAGGAAGTAGCGATCATGCGTTACCATCACCACTGTACCTGTATAGTCTGCTAAGAAACGCTGAAGCCACGCTACACTTTCTGCGTCCAAATGGTTTGTTGGTTCATCGAGCAGAAGCATGTCTGGTTTTTCGAGCAAAAGCTTACATAGGGCAACGCGGCGTCTTTCGCCGCCAGATAAATTTTCGATTGATGAATCGCCCGGTGGACAGCGCAATGCATCCATGGCGATTTGGATTGTACGTTCCAATTCCCATCCATCAACGGCGTCGATTTTATCTTGTAGGTCGCTCATCTCTTCGCCGAGCTTTTCATAGTCGGCGTCTGGCTCGCCCATTGCCGCGGCAACGGCGTTATAGCGATCAATCATATCTTTGGTTTCAGACAGGCCTTCCATCACGTTTTCTTGAACAGTTTTGGCAGGGTTTAATTGTGGTTCTTGCTCTAGGTACCCAATACGTACACCCTCTGCGGCCCAAGCTTCGCCTGTGAATTCTTTATCTACGCCAGCCATGATTTTGAGCAAAGTTGATTTACCAGCGCCGTTTGGGCCAAGCACACCAATTTTTGCACCGGGCATAAAGGATAGAGTGATGTTCTCTAAAACTTTTTTACCGTTACCATAGGCCTTGGTTAGGCCATTCATTACATATACATATTGATACGATGCCATTGTGCTTACGCGCTCCTATTAAATCTTGAGGAGCTTGTATAGCATAGGTTTTCAGGTTTCAAAAGGGTGTTTGTGCCCCTTTAAAAACGATCGGTAATGAAGACTTCGTCGTTATCAATGTAGCTGCCTTTTGGGCGTGCCGGCTGGACGCCCTTGCCGACGACAACTATCATGCAAACCACGTGGTCATCCGGCAAGTTGATTAATTTACCAACGGCGTCACTGTCAAAGCCAATCATGGGGCAGCTATCATAGCCCATGGCGGTTGCGGAGAGCATGAGGGTTTGTGATGCAATGCCCGCGGAGCGCATGGCTTCATCGCGTTGTTGCCATTCAAGATCGCGGTAAAAGTCCTTGATCATTGGTACGTATGTGTCGCTTATTTCCTTGGGGTAGTTCACCATATAACGCGCGGGATCTTTGTTCCACGCCATTAGATCTGCGGTAATGACATATAATAAAGATGCGTCAGTGATTTGTGCCTGATTCCAGGCCAGTTCACGAATTTCCTCGCGCAAGGCTTTGTCTTTCACATTGACGAAACGCCAATTCTGAAGATTAAACGAGGTTGGTGATTGACGAAGCAAATCCATCAATTCTTTTTCTTGTTCCTCTGGGATCGCGAAATCTGGGTCGTAATGCTTTACGGCGCGGCGCGTTCTTATTGCTTCGAAGGTGTCCATGTTTGTTGCCTCGGCTGTTTATTTTTTAATACAGCAGATAGTTAGATAAGTTGGAGGAATAATCAAGTGTGCAAAATTTTGAAGCAAAAAACAAAAAGTACTTTTCATGCGACCAACTGGTCGGTAGAGTTAAGGGGTGTTTTTAAAAAATACTTTGTGAGGAATAGATATGGCCAAGAATACCCAATTAAAAATTATTGAAAAAGCAGAAAAATTGTTGTGGCATAAGGGGTATGAAGGCACGTCGTTGAATGATGTGGTTGGTAAAGCTGGCGTGAGTAAGGGGGCGTTTTTTCATTACTACCCGAATAAACAGGCGATTTCTCAGGACGTTATTAATAAATATACCCGCGAACAATTGGTTGTACCACTTGAAAAACATTTGGGCGCCGCGACAAGTGTGAAGAATGGATTGTTTAATTGGGTGAGTGAGTTTTTTGAGACCTTCAAAGGGCAAAACTTCAAAGGTGGGTGCCTGCTGGGTAATATGGCGCTTGAGATGTCTGATCAAAATGAAGCTGCGCGCGAGACGATTAAGCAGCATTTTCTTGATTTAGAAAACATCATTGTGTCGCATTTAAAGCCTCTGATGGATGACGGCATGCTGGTCATGGAGCCGCGTCAGATAGCGCGTTTATTGATTGCTGCGCTTCAGGGGGTGATTATGATGAGTAAGGTTCACAAAGATAATAACCGCGCCAGCCGCGAATTTCAGTCCATTGCACAATTTATCGAGTATGCGATTAAGGATTAGGCCGAATCAAAGTTATATGTACGCGTTGCGTTCATTGTGTCTGTACCCTCGGTTATCCATATGAAGTTAGAACTTAGGGCTTTTACTCTGCATTTTTTGTTGGAACGAAGGTCAGCTTTTTTTGCCCAGATGTTCATGAGTTTGAAAATACGATTTTCGCTCATATCTTCGGGCAGTTTTAGATCTTGTTTTATCCATGAATCTTCGCCATGTGCTTTTCCTGCTTTTTTAAAGCAGCGCGATAACGCCCATCCTTTATCTATGTGGCGTGCGAATAGCAGGCAGCCCTTAGGATCTTTGGTGTTTTCTGGTGGCGCGGGGAATTCAATTTGACCAGGTAATGTTTTAACGAGGCCGCCGCGATTATAGACAGGCGTCACCAAATCAAGGTGATCATCCTTGGTTTTGGTCTTCGCGGTGTAAGTGTAGCGCTTGTGGTGCTTTGCGTTGGTCATTTTATACTCAGTGTTTGTTGTGGCGTGGAGCATAGTATTTTTATTTTCATAAGTCAATTTTTAGTTTTGTTTGTGCCAGGCTAATTTTTTTATGCTAGAAAACCGTATGAATGATGGATTGATACAAAGTGAAGATGGGCGTTTGCGGTGTTGGTGGCATGGCAATGACGCGGAATATTTACGTTATCATGATGAGGAGTGGGGGCGCCCTGTATCTGATGATGTACGTCTTTTTGAAAAATGCTGTTTAGAAGGATTCCAAGCGGGCTTGAGCTGGCTTACGATTTTGCGCAAACGTGAGAATTTTAGACGCGCCTTTGTGGGCTTTGATTTTGAAAAGGTTGCGCTCTTTACGCAAGGTGATGTTGAGCGATTGCTTGGGGATGCGGGTATTATCCGCCACCGCGGTAAAATTGAAGCCACAATTAATAATGCTACGCGCGCGATTGAAGTGATTGAGGAATGTGGTTCTTTGGCCGCCTATTTCTGGCGTTTTGAACCTGCGTCGCGCGCGTTTGTTGCATCTAAAGAAAATATTCCTGCTGTGACCGATTCATCGAAAGCGCTGTCTAAAGACTTAAAGCAGCGCGGGTTTAAATTTGTGGGGCCGACCACCATGTATGCCCTGATGCAGGCGATGGGCATGGTTAATGATCATTTGATTGGTTGCTGCGTTCATTCAGAGATTGAGCAATTACGGGCGGATTTTATTCGTCCGCAATGTCGTTAGGGTATAAAAAAGGCCGCATCTTTATATAAAAATACGGCCTTAATTCTTAAAATTTTAAAGCAGCGCTAATTAAGCGGCGGCTGCAGTTTGATCGTCAACGCCTGCTGCTGGTGCGTTTTCTTTAACGGACTCGATACCGTTTTCGCAAGCGGCTTTGGTTGTATACATCTCAGATGATGCGATAACTTGACCATTTTTTGCAGTTAGGTTGAAGTAAAACTGACCATTTTTCGCTGTCTTAACGATAAAAGCAGGATGTGCCATATTGTAATCTCCTCAAGTTTTAAAAGTTGTTTTATAAAAAATATACCAATTAGATGTGCCAAAGTGGCGGCGATGAGTCAATATAGATCAGCGAATATAGTTCTTATCTGCTTTTAAGAGTTTGTTTTTTAATTTTTTTAGGTGTTAAAATAAAATCATGACTATAAAAGATAAATCCTCCCAAAATGCCCTTTTAGATGCCACTCGTAGTCGTGCAGACTTTTCTGGCCACGGTAACGCGCTGGGCGCGGCGGGTTTTCGAGAAATTAGTTTTAATCCAGACAATAGCGAATTTCTGAAGGAGCCAGGGCAAAATATTTCGATTAGCCCAGGGCCAGAAGGGTTTGAGTCCATTTTGATTGGCGTTGAATGGGACAATGTTGCGGCGGAAAAGGCTGGGTTTTTTGGTAAGCTTTTGAAAAAAGCAACGCGCAAAGGTGTCGATCTTGATCTTGGCTGTCTTTATGAGCTGGAAAATGGCGAGCGCGGCTCTATTCAGGCGTTTGGCGAAAAATTTGGTCAATTTGATGGTGCGCCTTATATTGCGCTGTCTGGCGATGAGCGCACTGGAGACGCGGAAGGCATGGATGAGAGCATTCGGGTCAATGGTCAGTATTGGTCGAAAATTAAACGAATGCTGATTTATATTTATATTTATGAAGGCGCGCCAAATTGGAAAGAGATTAATCCGCATTTGATTATCGATGTGCCGGGTGAAAATGATTTGGTTGTGACGCTGGGGGCGCATGATGATAGTTTAGCGCTGTGCGCGGTTGGCGGCCTAGAGCATGTGCGCGGCGGTATTAGACTAACTAACTACACAGAGTATTTCCCCGGTCATCCAGAAATGGATCGCGCTTTTGGTTACGGCTTAGATTGGGACGATGGGTATAAAACATAAGAACGTCTTTGGCTCAATGTTTGAGCGATATTAAATTTAAGGAGTTTTACGAGCATGGCTGACGATATTTTCGACACCCGATTTAAAGAGAAAAAAATCGAGCTGGATGATAATCGCGCAAAGATTGGCGATGATATTAATCTGACGGCTAAAGATCCTACGATTAAAAGAGTGTTGATTGGTGCGGGTTGGGATTTAAATGCGTTTGACGCGGATGCGCTGGATTTAGATTTAAGCGTGATCATGATCAATAAAGAAAACACGACTGGAGCCGATGATGATTTCATTTTCTACAATAATATGGACGCCTATGAGAGCGCTATAAAGCATAACGGTGATAGCCGCACAGGAGCGGGGGATGGTGATGATGAGTCCATTACGATTGATTTGCAGGGCGTGCCGTTTGACGTTGTGAAATTTTTGTTCGTTATCTCAATTTATAAAGGCGAAGAAAAAGCGCAAAATATGGAGATGGTGCGTAATGCCTATATCCGCGTTGTAAATGCAGAAAATGGTCATGAATTTATTCGTTATGAATTGGATGATGATTTAAAAGACAAAACCGAAACAGCCATGATTGCAGCGTCCCTTAATCGTGAAGGACCAAAATGGCATTTTACGCCGCTGGGGGAGTTTGTTGAAGGTGGTTTGGGCGCTGTCGCGGGGCGTTATGGGTTAGTGATTGCGCAGCAGTAGGCGCGCATTTAAACTTATTTTTTCATACCCAAGAGCGCGCCGGGTTTAACCTTTGGTGATTTTCTGCCGATACGTCCGCTGCGTCCGCCGCCCATTTTGTCATCATCGGAAAGTTCTTGTTCAACCAGTTCTTCTATATTCGGAATTTCACTCATTTGAATAGAGGCGATGCAGGCCCTGAAAAAATCACAACCTTTCTCCTCCCAATTGTGAAACTTATTCTCATAATCTTCGTTTTTGACGAATAGTTGTTTGGGGGTCCATTCGGTGCTCGTTGTTGGCTTGGCGCGCATCAGCATAATTTGTTGATAGCCGCCAGATTGTTGGTCGCCATCATCGTCGCCATCTTCTTTTTCATCGAATAAAAATTGAATTTCGGCTTCTAGATCTTCGTTGCCTGGTCCCATGCGCACTTCTGCGCTGCAGCTAATGCCCTTTTGATCGTCGTAGTGAAACCAAGGGTGCGTTTCATAGGGCGAGAGCTCTCGATCTACCCCTAGTTTTTCCAATAACTCTTTTAACGCAACGCGCATATAATTAGGTCCTGTGGTGGCTTAGATGTGCAAAATATTGTGCCAAGCCCCGTAAGCTATATCATTTTAGCAGAGTTTTAAATTATTCCTCTAATTTTAATTTTTACAAAGAACGATAAAGGGGAAAGATTTTTTAAGAATTTGATGCTACTATATTTTGAAATGAAATCTCTTTTTACAAAATTTAGCCATTTAAAACTATATTGCATGCAGCCATTATTCTTAATGCTTTGCGGCGTTTTGCTGTTTTCTGCGCAATCCTCCGCGCAATCTAAAAGTGCGATGTTTGAGGCGACGATGCGCGCGGCTAGTTCCACGGTTTTGATGTCTGGACAGACAGCGGTAAATCTGTGGGGCGCGGAAGAAATTGTCTCTGCTTCTCCCACGTTTAAATTAAAGGCGCGAACGGCGCTTGCAAATATTATTGCCGGTGAAAAAGTAGAATGCGAGGTTAAATCACGTAGCGCGGAAGGTGTTTGGGCGCAATGTGTGAATGGCAATGATATGGATCTTAGCCTGTTTATGATTCAGCAAGGCTACGTCACAGTTGATCGTGGCGCGGTTTATGGCAGTGTTTTTGAAGAGGTGTACGTACAGGCCGAAAAGGAAGCACAAGAGCGCGTTCTTGGTGTTTGGGGCGCAGCAGCCGCAAGTGATGGTGGTTCTGCCGCCTCGTCCGATGGGTCATTGATGATGAGCCTTGGTTTTATTTTGTTTATTTTTATTGTGGCGGCCTTTGCGGTGCTCAGCATCATTATTATGCGTGGATTTAAACAGGTTATTGATGCACAAAAAAGCAGTTTGAATATTCTTGAAAAAGAACGTCAGTTGAAAAACAAAGAACGCAGTATTGTGGCCACCATGTTTGATTCTGAGCTAAAGGCGAATAAATCAAAGATTGAAGCGTATTTGGTTGTATATGAAGAAACGCTTGCGGCGCTTCGCGATCCAGAGCGGACACCAAAATATAAAAAAGCTGGTGATATAGTCCAGCTGCAGCCTGCGCTGAACCGTGGGATTTTCGATCGTAACACAAATCGTTTGGATATTTTGGGTCGCAAACTTTCTAGCGCGCTGATTCATTTTTATGCACGTATTAAAACAAACCCTGACTATGAGAATTTAGAGCCAACCACACCGCTTGAGGAGGCTGTTCAGGTTCTTGAAAAGGCCGTGAAGAGCGCGCAACGCCTAAATCGTTTGGCGGATGATTTGATTAATGGCTTTGAAGAAAGCGGCGTAACGGAAGAGCGCAATCCGGCTTTAGAAGACGAAGAGTTTTAGGCTTTTAAAATAAGCTTTTTTGATCTGTATTATCCGGCGCCTTGGGTTTGTTTTTTACCTTTTTGGGCGCTTTTTTTATGGGCATTTTTTCTACGTTCCCTATAACAGCATCCACCAATTTTTGTTCTTTGAAACGTAGCTGTACGCTTTGTCCTGTTTTTGTTTGTTCGGCGCCCGTGACGGGCTTTCCTTCTGGTGTTTGAACGAGGGCAAAGCCGCGCTCTAAAACATTTTCAAAGGAGTACGCTTCTAGCATTTTACCTGTGTGTTCTAGACGTTTTTCAAGATTTTGTAGCCCAATTTTATAAGTATCTTCATCCACTTTGGTGCTATCGTAATCATTGTTGCAATTAAAATCTAAAAC
>CAKZMN010000104.1 GCA_937128575.1 uncultured Alphaproteobacteria bacterium
AATAGCCTTTATATAAATGCTCTACGCTCAATGTGCCTTTTTTCTCTGCGGTTAGGGCGTGAAAATATTCAAGCACCTCCGGCCTATGATAAACATGAAACATCTTTAACCACCAAAATAAAAACCCCCTAAACCATTTGGGCAGGCCGTCTTGCGCGCCGAAATCAACAATGTGAATTTCCCCGCCAAGCGGCAAAATTTTAAGGGCGTGATCGATAGAGGCCTGCCAAGGGGGGATGATCGACAGGGAATAAGAAAAGAAAATTTTATCAAGCGGCTTGTTTAAATTAAATAACACAGCCGGATCAAAATTTTGAGAAAACCCCTGAGCAAGCGGCACTTTGGTGTTTAGGCCGTGGCGCGTTAATGATCGACGCGCTGTTTTCAGCATCTCATCTGACGCATCAAGGCCGTAAAAATAACTCTCTGGATAAAGCAGGGCAAGTTTGCGCAGGTTTCTAGCGGTGCCGCACCCAACCTCACAAATATGTTCATCAGGCTTGGCGCCCATATTCCTAATTAGAACATCACGCCCGAGCAGGTAATATTTACGCGACACATCATAGACATAGCGCGTCCAGCGATACATACGGTTCATATCATCTCTGGCTTGCGCATCGTTGCTCATGCCCGTTATGCCGCTTTCTTTTTTGCGGTTTTCTTCTTGGCAGGCTTGGTTGCTGCGGCGCTGCGGCGGGTATAAACGTGGAAACCGCCATAAATGGATGAGCGATCTTTCTCCACCGCTGCCGGAGAAATAGAAGGGTCATAATCAAAGTGCTTAAGAATAGCTTTGCTGACCTTCATCGTCAGGGGGCTATCCTCGCCAGCGGTGCGGAAAATAATGCGCGCGCCATCTTGCGCGGTGCGGGTAACTTCAGTCCATAGCTCATTCAACTGCTTGGAATTCATCCAGTCCTGCGCATCTAAAAAGATATAGCAATCAAAGCTATTCACCGGCTGTGATTGCAAAAATTCGGTGATGCTCGTGTGGTGGACTTCAACATTATCCGCCGCCGCTTTGATTTTGTTGTAGTGCGCCTCGCTTAAGTAACGCGGCACCGCTTGCTTGGCCTTAACGTCATATCCCTTGCCAAAAGCCTGCCAAGCGAAGTAATTCGTTTCAATGGGAAAGCCGCAGGCAAGGCGTTCTAGACGCTCTTTCAAAACATCAGCCATTTCTTTGTCGCCCTTCAAGTCATCAAACTGAGAAGGGGGAATGCCAAGCCCATAAAGCGCGGGCGGCATATTGCAGAGAAAGCGTATGAATTTCTTGTCAAAGAGCGGAGCCAGAGTGCGATCAAAAATTTCCTTTTGTTCTTCCATGTTTTTGGCCTGAAGAATTTCACTGGGGTCATGCCCATAAATTTTGGCTAAAAAATGTACGGCAGCGATGGTGCGGCCTAGCAATCCAAATTTATAAATATTTTTACTGAAATAATTAATGCGCTTGCCATCAAAAAGGCTCCAGCCCTCCCAATGTTTGCGAGAAAATGAATCAAGATTAGGCGCTATGTATTTGTAATAGTTTTCAATGTTGCGTTTGTTGTTGGCGTGACCAAAGAACGAGAAGAAGCTCTCATAATCAGGCAGGTGCTTAATGGCGGCAACTTTTAAACGCAGCAAAGCCACATGAGCGGGGTTAAGGTCGATGGCTTTAATGCGGTTTGGCTGCTCGCTCAGATAATTCATTACATTACATCCGCCTGATGCAATCGTCATAATGCGGCTATCTTTTGTTAGCTTTAAAGCGTCTAAATCAACTTCTGGATCTTCCCAAATTTGAGGGTAAACAAAGCCGCGAAACAAAAATGTAAACATGCGCTCCAAAAATCCGCGCTTGCTTGTGGCTTTGTGCTCATGCACGGCTTTGGCAAGTAAGCGATCTTTTTCTGAGGCTGTATTTTTGTCTGAATTTTCAGGCTTTGCATTCATCTGATCTTGATCCTTTGCAATAAAGGCAAATCTATATATAAAAACGCCTATCAGTACAAGGGCGATAGCCCACGAAAAAAGAGTGAAACGTGCAAAATACGTCGAGTAAAGAAACGCAAAACCCCACAAGCAGCACCATCTTCGGCGCGCCAGAGGGGCATGATGCCCGCATTTTGGCGGAAAAGGCGCGCGCGTTGATGCCGGAAGACCGCGCGTTGATGCATGTTGCGCTGGATGATAATCGCGTTGCTGTGCTAACTGAGCTTTTGGCCTTCTTTGCCCCTGACGTAAAAGTTATCGATTTCCCCGCGTGGGATTGTTTGCCCTATGACCGCGTGTCCCCCAACCATGAAATATCGGCGCGCCGCGTTAGCGCGCTTAGCAGTCTAATGGCTTGGGACGCGGAGCAAGAGCGACACCCACGCATATTACTGACCACCGTCAACGCAGCTATTCAGCGCGTCATGCCCAAATCTGAACTCGCCAAATCCAGCATAACCGCCAGACTGGGGGAGCGCTTTGATCTGGTGCAGGTGCAAAAATACCTAATCAGCAATGGCTATATAAAAACCGAAACCGTGCGCGAGGCTGGTGAATATGCCACGCGCGGCGGTATCGTTGATATATTCCCTGCTGGTTTTGAAAACCCCGTGCGCCTCGATTTATTTGGTGACGAGGTCGAAAGCATGCGCCTGTTCGATCCGATGACGCAGCGTAGCATGGAAAAAATTGATCATTTCAATCTACAGCCCGCCACGGAATTTTTGCTAGATGATGACTCTGTTGCGCGCTTCCGCGCTGGTTATCGTGATGCATTCGGCGTCGTGCAGGTCGGTGATCCGCTATATGAGGCCATATCAGAGGGGCGTCGTTATAACGGTATGGATCATTGGCAGCCCTTGTTTTTTGATCATATGGATACGCTGTTTGATTATGCGCCAAATGCCGCGATTGGTTTTGATCACCACGCCGCCGCGTCACATGATGAACGCCTTGTTCAAATCCGTGATTTCTATGAAGCGCGCAAAACCCTGCAGCAGGCCGCCCTTCGAAAAGATAAAAAATCAAAAGACAGCAGCTTAAGCGGATCAATCTATAACCCGCTTCCCGTCACTGATCTATATATCGAGGCCGCGCAGTGGGAAAGCTCATGTGCGCAAGCCTTCAGTATCTCGCCCTTTGGCGCGCCGGGGGATGAAAATCCCGTCATTCGCAAGGGGCGTGATTTTTCTGATATTCGCGCCTTGCCCGATGGCGATGTGTTTGCTGAATTAAAGCAGCATTTAATGGGACTAAAGGGCGCGCCATTCATCGCATGTTATAGCGAAGGTTCAAAAGAGCGGCTTAAGGGTTTGCTAGAAAACGCGGCGATAAAAACATTAGTTGATTGCGCCTCATATAAAGACATTAAAAAGCTAAAGCCCGGGCAAATTGGTATCGGCATTTTGCACCTTGATCATGGCTTTGTCGCGCCCGATCTTGCGATCCTCAGCGAGCAAGATATTTTGGGCGACCGCCTTGCGCGTAAATCCAAGAAAAAGCGTAAGGCTGATAATTTCCTGACCGAGGTTTCCGCGCTGGCGGAAGGTGATTTGGTTGTGCATGTCGATCACGGCATTGGTAAATTTGTTGAGCTAGAAACGCTAAAGGCCGCCAAGACATTCCATGATTGTTTGAAAATTGAATATGCGGGCGGCGACCGTTTATTTGTGCCGGTTGAAAATATAGAGGTTCTGTCGCGCTTCGGCAGTGACGAGGGAACCGTGCAACTTGATAAGCTTGGCGGCGCGGCTTGGCAGGCCCGCAAAGCGCGGGTGAAGAAAAACCTGATGGAGATGGCTGATGGCCTTCTGAAAATCGCGGCGGCGCGGATGCTGAAAAAGGCTGATAAGTTTGATGTAGGCTTGGATATCTATAACGAATTTTCCGCGCGCTTCCCCTACACCGAAACCGAAGATCAGGAGCGCGCAATCAATGATGTGGTCGCGGATCTGGCGGGCGATTATCCTATGGATCGCCTTGTGTGCGGTGATGTTGGTTTTGGTAAAACTGAGGTCGCCTTGCGCGCGGCTTATGTCGCCGCAATGAACGGTGCGCAGGTCGCGGTTGTGGTGCCGACAACGCTGCTCGCGCGCCAGCATTATAATAACTTCCTTAAGCGTTTTGCGGGGACGGGTCTGCGCATTGAGCAGTTATCGCGCCTAGCGTCCTCCACGGATATGAAAAGCGCAAAAGAGGGCCTCGCCGATGGCAGTGTAAATATCGCTGTCGGCACACACGCGCTTTTTGGTAAGGGCGTAAAGTTCGATAATTTGGGGCTGCTGATCGTTGATGAAGAGCAGCGCTTTGGTGTGAAGCAAAAAGAGCGCCTGAAGGAAATTAAAAACAACGTCCATGTTTTGACCTTAACCGCAACGCCCATCCCGCGCACATTGCAGATGTCACTGACGGGCGTGAAGGAAATGAGTTTGATCACCACGCCGCCCGTGGACAGGTTGGCGGTGCGCACATTTGTTCTGCCCTTTGATCCTGTGGTTATCCGTGAGGCGCTGCTGCGTGAACATTATCGCGGCGGCCAGAGTTTCTATGTGTGCCCGCGGGTAAAAGATATGGCGGAGATTGAAAAGGAATTAAAAACATTAGTGCCGGAGGTAAAGGTCGTAACGGCGCACGGTCAAATGACCCCAACCGAACTAGAAGACCGCATGACCGCATTTTATGATGGGCAATATGATGTGCTTTTGGCGACAAACATCATCGAAAGCGGCATCGATATTCCAACGGCCAATACCATGATCGTGCACCGCGCCGATATGTTTGGTCTGGCGCAGCTTTATCAAATTCGCGGACGCATTGGACGCTCAAAGGTGCGCGCCTATGCCTATCTAACCTTCCGCGCTGGTCAAATGCTCAGCCCACAGGCGCAAAAGCGTTTAGAGGTCATGGAAACGCTGGACACATTAGGCAGCGGTTTCCAACTGGCTTCCCACGATATGGATATTCGCGGCGCGGGTAATTTGCTGGGTGATCAGCAATCCGGCCATGTGAAAGAGGTCGGGGTGGAGCTGTATCAACAAATGCTAGAAGATGCCGTCGCGATGGCCAGAGCCGGCGGTGAAGATATTGATATGCCGGAGGAGGCATGGTCACCGCAAATCAATCTAGGCACATCGGTTCTAATCCCTGAAAACTATGTTGAGGACTTAGGCGTGCGCATGAGCCTTTATCGACGCCTCTCTGATTTGACCCAGCCAGATGATATTGAAAGCTTCGCCGCCGAACTTATTGATCGCTTCGGCGAAATCCCGAGCGAGGTAACGAACCTTCTTGATATTGTGGCGATTAAGCAGCTTTGTAAAAAGGCAGGCGTTGCCAGCATCGACGCTGGGCCAAAGGGCGCCGTTATTGGATTCCACAAAGACATGCCGCCAAATATCGAAGGCCTGATGGGCTGGATAGCGGGGCAGCGCGGCGCGGTGAAATTGCGCCCAGATCAAAAGCTGGTCGCAATCCGTCAATGGGAAACCCCAGCGCAGCGCGTACGAGGCGCGCAGAACTTGATGAAGGAATTAGTGGCGCTATAGCGCTTGATAGATACCAACAGCAGGGCGGCTTGGGTTTTGCTGTTCTAAAATTTGCGCCTCACCAACGACATGATCTTTAAATACACCGCTTAGGCCGCTTACGGGCTTTTTGCCGCCTAGGGTGTGAAGAAAACCGTTCAAAACAACAACGCTATTGCCTGTCTTAACGCTACCATGTGCGTTAAAAATGTCGCCGATCCAGTTTTCTGGTGGAGTATTGTTCATTTTAAGCCCCTATTGTTTCTTAATACGACAATAAGCCTTGTCTTTATGGCTGTCAATTTGATGCATGGGGTAGAATAGGGGGCGATAGATGACAAAATCGCGAATATATGGCATTCTTAATATATAGAAGCAAAAAGGATGATTCTGATGTCTTTAGCATATGCCGAGCAACGAATAAAAGAAGCCCTAACGCTAGCCAAGGGTAATCAAGCGCGCGCGCGTCAGCACATCATCGCTTGGGCGCAGGAAGATCCTGATTTATTGCGCGCTCTTACCAAACATCACTTAACCGGCATTGCGGCTTATCATGTGGAGCGCGTGGCATCTGGCCGCGCAGCAAAACCAAAGGCCGCACCACCACCGGCAAAGCCAGCGGCCCCTAAAGCAAGAACAGAAGAAGATGCATTCGGCGCGGAGCTATTAAAGGCCGTAGCCAGCTCTAGCTCAGCCATTTTCGGTTTAGAAGGCGGCGCTGCCTCATCCAAAAGAGGGCAAGCCTCGCAGCAGCACATCAACGCCATCAAGAAAATGGCGACCAAGAACAAGAACCTAGACTTGCGAAATTTCAAAAGAAACAAAGACCAATAATTCCCCATGAGCGTGAATGACTTCCTGAACAAGCACGGCTGGTCTATGCGCGGATCTGTCGCGCAAGATGGTTCTGCGCGTCGTTATTTTCGCGTTGAAAAAGACAGTTCCACCGCAATTTTGATGGAGGTTATGGGCGATACGCCGGGCCACCGCATCGAAGACTTTATAGCGATTGGAAGTTGGCTAAACGATATTGGCCTTAATGCGCCAAAAATATATGAGGCGCAAAACAATCTTTTACTGCTAGAAGACTTTGACGATTTGTCCTTCAAAGATGCGCTGGTTGGGGGTGAGGATGCGGGCACTTTATATGGTCTGGCCTCTGATGTGCTGAAACATTTAAACACAAATGATTGCCCGCTGTCGTTGCCTAATTACTACGATAGTCACGTCCATATGGGGCATCGCCGAATGATTGATTGGTTTGTTCCGGCGCAACGCAAATTGAAAAACCCTGACGGCTTAGCAGAAGAATATCTGAAAATTTGGGCGGAGATAGAGGCTGGATTAGCGCCATGCGCGAAAGGCTTCATGCATATCGATTTTCACGTGCAAAACTTAATGTGGTTGCCTCAAGAAAGCGGCGTCAAACGCTGCGGCATATTAGATTTTCAGGGCGGTATGGTTGGCCCGGCGGCCTATGATTTGGGTAATCTGTTGGAAGACGCACGCATCAATGTGTCGCCAGACATTCGTAAGTCTATTTTGGCGGGGTATGATGAAGAATTCTTGGCGCATTACCGCGTTTTAACCACGCAGTTCCATTGCCGCGTTATTGGCCAATTTATAAAAATGGCGCTGCAAACTGGTAAGGGTGAATATCTAGAATGTATCCCTAGGGTCGGTAAATATATCGACGAGGCATTGCAGGATCCATTGCTAAAACCATTGAATGAGTTTCTTTGTGATCTAAAGCTTGATTTTATGGACATAAAGATGTTGAATGCCGACGAAATAAAGGGCTACATCCGCCCAGACGCGTATTAGTAAACTGAATAACCAAAGGAACACATCATGTCTATCGTTGCCGACCGTTTAAGCCGTATTAAGCCTTCCCCCACACTCGCCGTAACCGCGCGCGTAAAGGAGCTTAAAGCCGAAGGCCGTGATATTATTGGACTAGGCGCCGGAGAGCCGGACTTCGATACACCGGACTATATCAAGGACGCCGCATATGAAGCGATTAAATCTGGTCAAACCAAATACACAAACGTAGACGGCACGCCGGAGCTAAAAGACGCGATCATAGCCAAGCTAAAACGCGATAATGATCTGGACTATACCCGCGACCAAGTAAATGTCGGCACAGGCGGCAAGCAGGTTCTGTATAACGCGCTTATGGCGTCCGTTAATCCAGGTGATGAAGTGATTATCCCTGCGCCATACTGGGTGTCATATCCTGACATGACGTTATTGGCGGAAGGCGTTCCCGTGACTGTGGATTGCCCAAAGGAAAATAGCTTCAAATTAACACCAGAAGATTTAGAAGCAGCCATCACGCCAAAAACCAAATGGGTTATTTTAAACTCACCATCAAACCCAACGGGTGCGGCTTATAGCTACGATGAAATGAAGGCACTGACCGATGTGCTGGTTAAGCATCCTCATGTTTGGATCATGAGCGATGATATGTATGAGCATATCGTTTATGACGGCTTTAAATTCGCAACGCCCGCGCAGGTTGACCCATCTTTGTACGCGCGCACATTGACTGTTAATGGCGTGTCTAAGGCATATTCCATGACAGGCTGGCGCATTGGTTATGCGGCGGGGCCAAAGGCGTTGATTAAAGCCATGGCGAAAGTACAAAGCCAAAGCACATCAAACCCATCTTCCGTTTCTCAGGCGGCTGCCACGGCGGCGCTAAACGGTGATCAATCATTCTTGGAAGAACGTAATGATGCTTTTAAGGAGCGCCGCGACACTGTTGTGTCTATGCTGAATGATGCAGACGGTATTGATTGTCTAACGCCAGAGGGCGCGTTCTATGTCTACCCATCATGCGCAGGCGTAATTGGTAAAACCACGCCAGAGGGCAAATTGATACAAAGCGATGAAGATTTTGTGACTTATCTTTTGGAAACAGAAGGTGTTGCCTGCGTTCAAGGGGAAGCGTTCGGTCTGTCCCCATGTTTCCGCATTTCTTATGCGACGTCTATGGATTTGTTGAAAGAGGCGTGCGGAAGAATTCAAAAAGCTTGCGCGGCGCTTCAAGGCGAGGCAAAAGCTGCCTAAAGTTAAACTGCCTTTGAAGGTCTGATTCATTATGCGGCGCCTGATTAATTTCTGGCGCCGTTCCTGTAATATCATTTGCTAAAAATGTAAGTGCGCTTTCGTCGCTAACAAGCGGTGTGTGATCGCCATTTGAATGTTTGATTTCTGCCCCGAGAGCGCGAGCAATGTGCGCGCCAATTTTCGGGCTAGTGCAGCTATCATCTTTACCCAATATAAAAGTCAGCTTTTCAGAAGGCATTAAATTTGAACGATCTTCCACGTTGTTCAGCGAGTGCCTGTACTGTTGTGCGCGTTCTCCCATTTCTATGATCTGGGAGAAGGTCGGAAGATCAGGCGCGGCCTTGATATTGAATAAATCCATATATGACTTCCCAATGCGTGTATTGCACGGCACCTCATCGGGAAGCTTAGCAGCAATGGCATCGAATATGGAGGATATGACAGGCACGTTGGTCACGTTGGTGATGCCCAGCATGGGGTTCATCACATATATTTTCTCATAGAGCTTATCTGCCACCGCAGCGTTCTCTGGGTTGTTCAAATTCTCAAGCGCAACCAAGCCGCACGCAGAATGCACCAAGGCGCGTCGTGGCAAGCTAGGGTCAATTGCTGTGAAAAGTGGAGAGTTTTCATTGAACATAAACTCTTGGTTTATGCGGCGGAAATTTTCTACAAAATTTTTGTCACCTGGTTTTGTATTAGGGAAGGCGGTGGCAATAACCGAGATGCCTTGATCGTTTAATGTTTTGAAAATGCTGTCGCGCGTGACGCCCTTGGTCGAGATGTTTAGCGCCCTGATCTTCTTCTCGAAATCCATCGGGCTGGAATTAAATCCATGACCAAATCCCAATACCGCTTTTGGGTTTTCGGCAGGCATGTGAATACACAAAACCTTCTGTCCATCGACTTCGAAATCTAATGGCTGCCAATGTGCGGGGATGGGGGTGTCTTGAAATTCTTGCGGTAAGAGTTCGGAAAATTCCGAAGGATACTTTAGGTCAGCTTTTCTAAAATCCTTGTCTACCGTCATTTCTACTCAATCATATGAAAAAACATTATTATATAAAATACCAAAAATTTTGGATTTTCACAAGAAAACTGCAAAGCGCTAGCAGGTTATCAACAAAGTATTGAGTTTCATGGTGCCCAGGCGGCTGTTAAAAAAACCGGGCCTCTACCATTAGAAATGGTGGCCCGGAAGAGTTGAGCAGGGAGGTTTCTCACCTAAAAAGGCGAAGGGTCTAAGAAGACCCCATCAACGTAAAACGTCGATAGGGTGTGTTATATATAGGGTAAAATTAACCGTCAATTTGGAATCAAGGGTTTTTCAAAGTTTTAAACAGCTAGTATTTATTCGGCGGCAACGCTCTCTTTTGTGTCTTGAGCAGACAGGAAACGATCGCATTCTAGTGCGGCCATACAGCCCATGCCCGCCGCGGTAACGGCCTGACGGTAAACATGGTCGGAAACGTCGCCTGCGGCAAATATGCCGGGTACGTTTGTTGCTGTTGAGTCAGGCGCCTTATGAATGTAGCCATTCTCATCCATCTCAACATGACCCTTGAAAATTTCTGTCGCAGGATCGTGACCAATGGCAACAAACACACCTTGAAGAGCAATCTCTTTTTCCTCATCGGTTTTTGTGCTTTTAATGCGCACCGCAGTCACTTCTTTTTCATCACCTAGAATTTCTTCAAGAGTGTGATCCCAAATTACTTCCACCTTTTCATTACTGAACAGGCGATCTTGCAAAATCTTTTCCGCGCGCAAACTATCGCGGCGATGGATCAGCGTGACCTTTGAGCAGAAGTTGGTAAGAAACAAGGCTTCCTCAACTGCAGAGTTACCGCCGCCAATAATGGCCACTTCTTGGTTTTTAAAGAAAAACCCATCACAGGTCGCACATGCAGAAACGCCGCGTCCTTGATATTTTTTCTCTGATTCTAAGCCAAGCCAGCGCGCCTTTGCGCCCGTTGAAATAACAACAGTGTCGCCCGTATAAACTGTGCCAGACTCGCCAATTGCCTTGAACGGACGAGAAGAAAAATCAACTTCCTTGATGTAGTCAGCCACAATGTTCGTGCCAACATTTTCCGCTTGGCCTTTCATTTGCTCCATCAGCCATGGCCCCTGAATAACATCCGCAAAGCCGGGGTAGTTTTCCACCTCGGTCGTGATCATAAGCTGCCCGCCGGGCTCCATACCTGTAACCAATGTAGGTTGAAGATTGGCACGCGCTGCGTAAATAGCTGCTGTGTAACCAGCGGGGCCGGAGCCAATAATTAAAACTTTGGTATGGTGTGTGTCGCTCATAATAGCCCTGCAATTAAATTTGTTTGATTATTTTATATAGTCTTTCGCTGCCATAGAATCTAGTCCTCAAGACGCTTTTTAATTTCATCGGCAATTTTTTGTGAATCGTTAAGCGCTGAGTAATGCCATTCATCTAGGTGTCCTTCAAAAATTTTAGTGATACCTGCGCGCTGCATATTTTTATGAAAGGTGTCTAGCCGTCCGCCGCCGCCCTCAAGGGGAATGGTGTATGTGGGCTTCCCTGTGGTCGCTGCGTCTGATGTCATGGACACACTGTCCTCTGTCACCAGGATATAATCAGCCCAAGCCAGCATAGCAAAGTAGGGATTATCACCCTCTCCATCCCAAATAAGGGGCCCTGTACCTTTTAGCTCTTCCCGCAATAGGGCTTGATTGGCCTCTCCGGTGCGTCTGGATGCGGTAATCATTAATCCGGCGCCCAGCTGCTTTAACTGTGTGCAAAGCCTTCTCATGCTGTTCTCGCTCAATCTATGCGCTTTGCTGTTGCCACCAATAAGAACAGCCACGCGCGGCTTGTTGATGTCTTTAAAGTTTGGGAAAGCCTCTCGCGCATCATCTAGATTGTCTTGCGTGATTCGGTTTGGTGCACCAAGCGTTGTGATGATATTTGCGGCTCTGTTGTGGTCGTGCATCGGTAAAGCAATCAAATCAAAATCTCTAATTCGCGCCTTAGGGTCTTGAATATGAACGATGAATGTTTTGCCTGCGCTAGCTTTTTTAATATAGCGCGCCGCCGCGATACTTTTCCGTCCACTGGTTATTAAAATATCTGGCCAAGGCGCAGTAAGGCGCGGTGAAAAAATTGCGGCATGCTCAAACCCTAAATAGGGCGAAAAAAATGCCCATGGCTGTTTTAAGGTTATTTGTTTGACTATAAAGGGGAGGCCTAAGGCTTCAGCTACGCCAATGCATTGATTTTCAGTACCTTTTAGGCCTTCGGTGATAATCCAGCAGCTTGATTTTTGTGCAAACACGTTATGTTTTCCTGATTTAAATAATCTTTTTAATGCAATTTTATACGAAAAGACTTGCATGTCTTTCCGCGCAACTTTATATCAACCCGATAAAGATTTGTGAAAGTAATTTAACAAAAGTGATTTTTCATGCGCCGAGCCAAATTAGACAGAATTGATAAAAAAATCCTTCGCGACCTTCAAGAAAACGGCCGCATAACAAATGTTGATTTGGCCAAAAATGTAGGCATCTCTGCACCGCCGTGTCTGCGCCGCGTTCGCGCATTAGAAGAATCAGGTTACATCAAAAGCTACCACGCAAAAATTGATCCAGCGTCTTTGGGATACGGCGTTATGGTGTTTGCGATGGTTAAGTTATCGTCTCAAGCTGAGTCTGAGCTCGACACTTTTGAAGCGCTAGTGAAAAAAGAGCCGATGGTTCGTGAGTGCCATTTATTGGCTGGTGATGTTGATTTTCTTTTGAAGATTGCGGCCAAGGACTGGGATAGTTATCAAGAATTCCACAAAGATGTTTTAACTAAGGCGCCGGGGGTTGTATCCGTGAAGTCGTCACTTGCTATTCGCTCTGGTAAGGATGATGTCGGTGTGCCGATTGAAGAATAAAATCATCAAGCCTTAGTTAATCTAACCAAAGCTCACTTCTAAAATCTCATAAGTTCTCTGCCCCTTTGGGGTGCGAACGGCTACGCTGTCGCCAACGGATTTCCCAATTAATGCGCGCGAAACAGGAGCTGTGATTGAGATTTTTCCAGCTGAAGTGTCGGTTTCATACTCACCAACAATCGTAAGTGTTTCTTCAACATCAGTATCTTCGTCCACAACCAAAACTTTGGCACCAAACTTAACGGTGTCGCCGCTCATGGTTGATGGATCGATGATTTGCGCATGGCCGATTACGGTCTCTAATTCCTTGATGCGGCCCTCATTGAAGCTTTGCTGTTCACGTGCGGCGTGATATTCGGCGTTCTCTTTCAAATCACCATGCTCACGCGCAACTGCAATGGCCTCGGTAATTTCCGGGCGCTTTACAAATTTGATATGCTGCAGCTCTTCCTCTAGCGCGGCAAATCCTTCTTTCGTAATGGGGTACTTATCCATCATTTTTATCCTTTTAAAAAAGCAAACCCCGCCAAGTTGGGCGGGATGTACTGAAAAACTATGATTTTTTCAAAGCCTCGGCAAGATTTAAGCAGCTTCGCTATTTACCTTTAGGTCTGGAAAGTAGCTCTGTAGCGGGGCGACTTCCATGTCTTGTGTTTTGATTGCGCGGATAGCCTTAACCCCTGCTGATGCTGCGGTCAGCAAAGTGTAGTAGGGGATGTTGTTCATCAATGCCATGCGTCTGATTGATGTTGAGTCGGCCACCGCCTGTGCGCTTTTGGTTGTGGTATTAATCATCAAATTAATTTGACCATTAATAATCGCGTCTAATACATGAGGTTGGCCTTCTAACACCTTGTTAATACGGTCGGTTTTGATGCCATTTTCATTAAGGAAACGACAGGTGCCGCTGGTGGCAATCAGGTTGAACCCTAAATCCGCAAGATCTTTGGCGATAGGCAATAAACCGTCCTTATCAACATCCTTTACAGATAAAAATACTGTACCTTCTGTTGGTAATTTTACTCGTGCACCTAGCTGTGATTTAGCAATAGCGCGCGCTAGATCTTTATCTAGGCCCATAACCTCACCGGTTGATTTCATCTCAGGGCCGAGTAGGGGCTCAACGCCGGGGAAGCGATCAAACGGGAAAACCGGCGCCTTAACAGCGTAGTGATCGGGGTTAATGCCGCGCAATAAGTCTTTGAAGTCAGATAGTTTTTCACCCGCCATGATGCGCGCGGCAATCTTGGCAACCGGAACGCCTGTGGCCTTCGCGGCGAAGGGAACGGTGCGTGACGCTCTGGGGTTTACTTCAATAATGTAAATAACCGGCTCGCCCGTGTCGTTGTCTTTGCGCACCGCAAATTGAACATTCATCAGGCCCTTAACATGAAGCGCTTTGGCAAGTTCTATCGTTTGCTTCTCAAGCTCCGCAACTGTTTCTGCGGATAAGGTATGCGGCGGAAGAACGCATGCGCTGTCACCGGAGTGAATGCCCGCTTCTTCGATATGCTCCATGATGCCGGACACATAAACATCTTCACCATCACATAGTGCATCCACATCAATTTCGATGGCGCTCTTGAGATAGCGATCAAGCAGCACGGGGTTCTTGCCCGATACCTTCACGGCTGTCTTGATATATTCGGTTACCTGTTCCATTGAGTGAACAATGCGCATGGCTTGCCCGCC
>CAKZMN010000105.1 GCA_937128575.1 uncultured Alphaproteobacteria bacterium
AGACATTGGCGGGTTTATATAAAACTCGATCAGGATAGCGATGTACTATGCCCTTTATGGGTGTGTGTACGTCATCACCAATCGGGTCGACATTTTCCTGTGGCAGGATTTTTAATTCACGGGCTTGTGGAATATATTGTTTGGCGACGGGGTCGTTATGTACGTCCCCATTAATGCTGTTCTTTACATTATCTGTTATGCGCACGGCGTATTTTTTTTTGAGCACTGCAGAATCGCAACCGCCTTTTTCCTCAATATAGCTTAAGGAATTTTTCGTGCTGTTTTTGCTGTCTGCTTTGGTCTGCATTAGCTCTCGTAATTATCCGCGATTAAACGATCAAGGACGCGTACGCCAAAACCAGTTCCAAATTTAGGAACGGTTGGTTTATCCGCCTTAATGTATGCTGTACCTGCTATATCCATGTGGGCCCATGTTGTGCCGTCTTCGATAAAGTGTTCAAGGAAGCCCGCAGCTGTACAGGCGCCGCCCCAACGCCCACTGGTGCGCGCAAGGTTGCGAAGATCGGCCACGTTACTTTCCATGTCTTGTTTCCAAAATGGGTCAAGCGGCATGCGCCATAGTTTTTCGGATGTATTGGCGCTGGCCTTTTCCATCTGTCCCCATAGCTTGTCGTTATTGGTGAATGTGCCGCAATATTCATGACCAAGGGCGACCATGATCGCGCCCGTTAATGTGGCAAGATCGATGATCATGGACGGTTTGAATTTTTTCTGTACGTGCGTAAGACAATCGGCCAAAACCAAACGTCCTTCCGCGTCGGTATTCATGATTTCGATGGTTTTACCGGAATATGATTTGATAATGTCGCCGGGGCGGTACGCATTGCTGGAGGGCATGTTTTCTGCAAGCCCTACGATGCCGACAACGTTGGATTTAGAGCCGCGCAAGGCGAGCGCCTTCATTGTGCCAACAACAGCTGCGGAGCCGCCCATGTCCATTTTCATTTCATCCATTCCCGCGCCAGGTTTCAGTGAAATGCCGCCTGTATCAAAAGTCACACCCTTACCAACCAAGGCAATGGGCGCAGTTTTCTTTTTGGAGCCGTTCCAGCGCATGATAACCATGCGGGGTTTTTGAGCGGAACCCATGCCAACGGCAAGGATCGCGCCCATGCCCATGGCTTTCATTTTTTTCTCGTCTAAAATTTCAACTTTAACGCCCAGAGGCTCTAGTTCTTTTTTAATGAACTTCGCGTAGTGTGGGGGGTGCAGCGTGTTAGGTGGTTCGTTGATTAAATCGCGCGCGGTGAATACGCCATCTGCCACGCCAGATTGAGGCACGTACAGTTTTTCTGCTTTTTTAAACTCATCGCCAATTATCGTTAATTCTTTGAATGGTTTCTTATCTTTGTTTTTGGCTTTATAAATCTCGAATTTATAGGAGCGTAATTTAAAGCCCATTGCGATGGATGCAGCGTATTCTTGGGTTTGTAGCGATTTTGTTGATTTGATGTCATTGATCAGAAGTACGGCTTTTTGTGTGCCAATGGATTCTAATTTGGCAAATAATTTTCCGCCTAATTCCTCAGCTTTTGGTGCGTTTAATTCTGCTGCTTTGCCTAGCCCTAAGCAAATGACCTGATCAAAATCAGATTTTTCAGGTAGGCTGACGGCGAGTGTTTCACCGTGCTTGCCGGAAAATTTAGGAGATGTTTTTATGGCGTTTGATATTAATCCCTTGGATGCCTTATCAAGCGTAAGCCCTTCGCCCTTTAGTTTTGCGTTATCGTAAACCGTTATAACGGCAATTGATGTTTTGGCGGGGGCGGATTTTTTAAATTTAATATCTGTCGTCATGAGCGCTTTTGTTTCTTATCTTTTTATATGTTCGTTTGAAGATCATTGTGATCAGCTGTAGAGTAGGCTAAAGCGTATAGAATATAAAGAGCGTAGAATAGATTTTAGTCATGAAAATTTTTGATTGGTATGTTTTTCGAAACCTTGCGGCGGCGACAGTTTTTGTTGCGCTTACGCTGGCTGTGGTTATCTTTTTGACACAATCCCTGCGCTTTTTAGAGCTTGTTGTGAATTCGGGCGCGTCTAGTTTTTCGTTTTGGATTTTGACATTTTTGGCTCTGCCGCGCTTTTTTGAAATTATTCTAC
>CAKZMN010000106.1 GCA_937128575.1 uncultured Alphaproteobacteria bacterium
CAGCCCATTCGCCGGTACGGCATGGATGCGGCGATTATATTTTCAGATATTTTGGTTATTCCCCATGCGCTGGGTCAGGGTTTGGATTTTGTCGCGGGTGAGGGGCCAAAATTGGATCCCATTCGTGATGGGGCAGGCGTTGCTGCGCTGAATTATTCGCAGTTCAAGGAAAAATTAGCGCCGGTTTACGAAGCGCTTTCGAACACGCGAACGGCGCTTCGGACTGAGGGGTTTGATCGCACAGCGCTGATTGGTTTTGCTGGATCGCCATGGACGGTTGCGACCTACATGGTTGAGGGCGGGGGCAGTAAAGATTTCATGCATGTGAAAAAGATGGCCTATAGCGATCCTGAGAATTTTTCTCGGATGATTGATTTGTTGGTTGAGGCCACGGCGGCCTATTTGATCGAGAAGGTCAATGCGGGCGCAGAAGCGCTACAGCTGTTTGATAGCTGGTCAGGCGCGCTGGATAGCGATGGATTTAAAAAATGGGTGATTAAACCCACCAGAGAAATTGTTGATTTAGTGAGAGCTGCGCATCCGAATGTGCCGATCATCGGATTTCCAAAGGGCGCGGGTCAAAGTTATTTATCCTACGTTCAGGAAACGGGCGTTGATGCGCTAGGTCTGGATACGGCGGTGGATACGAAATGGGCGGCGCGGGCGCTACAAACGATTGTACCGGTGCAGGGCAATCTTGATCCGATATGTTTGCTTGCGGGCGGAGATGCGATGAAAATGAGCGCGGAGCGAATTATAAATAATTTATCCGGCGGGCCATTTGTGTTTAATTTGGGCCACGGCATCAACAAGGAAACACCGCCAGAGCATGTTGAAGACCTAGTAAACTTTATACGGGATTATTGATCTATGGCCAAGGCAGCTACGAAATCTAAAAAGCCGCAAAAAATTGCGGTGGTGATGTTTAATCTGGGCGGGCCCGATTCCCCCAATGCGATTAAGCCGTTTTTGATGAACTTCTTCATGGATAAAAATATTATCCAGTTGCCCATTCCCTTTCGTTGCTTTTTGGCGGCCTTCATTGCCAATCGCCGATCAAAGCGCGAGGCGGGCGAAAGCTATGGCGAGATTGGCGGCTCTTCGCCGCTGCTTGAAAATTCTCGTAAGCAAGCCAAGGCGCTAGAGAAATCTCTAAAGGGATCTGGCGATGCGCAGTATAAAACATTTGTTTCTATGCGTTACTGGCACCCTATGGCGCCGCAAATTGTGCGTGAGGTGCGTGATTGGGGCGCAGATAAGATTTTGATTTTGCCGCTATACCCGCAATTTTCAACGACGACGACATGGTCATCGCTGGAGGTTTGGAATAAAGCTATGTTTCAGGCGGGCTATGATGTGCCCACCAGTACGATTTGCTGCTATCCAGAAAATAAGGGCTTTATTCAGGCCTCCGCCGAGAATGTCCGCGCGCAATATGACCGCGCGATCAAAGACGGATACAAAAACCCACGTGTTTTATTTTCGGCCCATGGTTTGCCAGAGAGCATTATCAAGGATGGCGACCCGTATCAGATGCAGTGTGAAAACGGCGCCAAAGTCATTGCGAAGGCGATGGGTATTAAGGATTTGGATTGGGCGATTTGTTACCAGTCTCGCGTGGGCCCGAAAAAATGGATCGGCCCCAGTACGGAAGAGGAGCTGGAGCGCGCCGCGCATGATGGCAAGGCCGTGGTCATTTATCCGCATGCCTTCACGCAGGAGCATGTTGAGACGCTGGTTGAGCTGGATATTGAATATAAGGAAGAGGCGGAGAAAATGGGCCAGCATGGATATTACCGGGCGGCCACGGTTTCGACCCATCCGAAATTTATTGATGGTTTGGCAAAGTTGGTTAAGACCCACGTTAAAAAGCTCGGCGTTTATGCGGAGGGCGGCAAACCCATATGCGGCAATTTTGAGAAATGCTGTATGCTCATGACGGATGCAGAGAAAAAGAAGGCGGCGTGATGCAAGAGATTTTATCTATGAATTATGAATGGCTACGGGCGCTGCATATTATTGCGGTGATTTCGTGGATGGCCGGTTTGCTTTATTTGCCGCGCTTGTTTGTTTATCACGCGGAAGCCGAGGCGGGATCAGACCGCATTGTTGCCTTTAAGGTGATGGAGCGCCGCTTGCTCAAATTCATTATGAACCCGGCAATGATTTTGTCTTGGGTTTTTGGCGGCCTGATGATTTATGCCAATCCGGCGATGATGGGCGATGGATGGATTCACGTGAAACTTTTATGTGTGTTTTTGATGAGCGGTCTGCACGGGATGATGTCCAAGATGGTTAGAAAATTTGCCGCGGACCAAAATGTGCGCCCGGCGAAATTTTATCGTATAATGAATGAAGTACCCACGGCATTGATGATCATCATTGTGATTATGGCGGTGGTGCAGCCCTTTTAATTTGCGGCTACTGGAATCAAATTATCAGTAGAATCTCTTAAAGGCTTGACTCGCAATATAGATTTGTATATTTGTGAGTTGTCTTTAAAGAAAATCAACAAAAATTTAGGTAGATTTTTTCAGAGCCGTCTGGATGGCTTCGCGTGTAAAGCATTGAAGTATCAATGAACTTTACGGTTTAAAGACTTAAACAAGCACCTTATTTAACCCCACAGAGTTAATAATTATTTCCAGAATTTTTTATAATAAAACAGATAAGAGTTTTTCATGAACCTACAGGAATTGAAAACCCGCTCTCCCGCTGAGCTATTAGCTTTCGCCGAAGAGTTGGATGTTGAAAATTGTAACTCAATGCGCAAACAAGACATGATGTTTGCGATATTGAAGCAGCTGGCTAGCCAGAACGTACCGATTTCGGGCGTTGGTGTTTTAGAGGTTCTTCAAGATGGCTTTGGCTTTCTTAGAAGCCCTGAAGAAAATTACCTTCCTGGCCCAGATGATATTTATGTATCCCCCTCGCAAGTGCGCCGTTTTGGCCTGCGTACGGGTGATATCGTAGAGGGTGAAATTCGCGCCCCTAAAGATTCAGAGCGTTATTTCGCTCTATTAAAGGTTGGCTCAATTAACGGTGAAGCGCCCGATAAGACGCGCCACCGTATTAATTTTGATAACCTAACCCCGCTCTATCCGGAGCGTAAAATTAAGCTTGAGCTTGATGACCCAACAAAGAAGGCGTACGTGCAGCGCGTAATTGAGCTGACATCACCCCTTGGTTTT
>CAKZMN010000107.1 GCA_937128575.1 uncultured Alphaproteobacteria bacterium
GCTGACGATTGGGGCGCTTAAGATCATTGATTATATCGGCCCAAAACATGTGATGCATTTCTTTATGGGTACATATTATCGCCCCGTGGAAAAGCGCCGCTTGGTTTTATTTCTGGACATGGTTGGCTCCACGGCTATTGCGGAGAAATTAACGCCGAAACAAAGCATGGATTTCATTGCTAGCTTTATATATGACGCCAGCCTTGCGTTCCGTCTGCATGATGGTGACGTTGTGAATTATACGGGCGATGGCCTAGTCGTGTTATGGCCAGAGCATAAATCCGATCAGGCATTGGGTTCGGTGAAGACGTTGAATGGGTTGCTGGCGAAAAACCATCAGATATATATGCAAAAATTTGGACAGGTGCCGGATTTCCGCATTGGCATGCATAGCGGCTCCGTGATTATCAACCAGCTTGGTGAAGAGAAGCTGTTTATTGGCCTATATGGTGATGTGGTGAATACCGCCGCGCGTTTAGAGCAGATGTGTAAGGAGCTGGCCGTAAAGGTCTTGATCTCCAGAGATGTGCGGAAATTTATGACGCCCGCCTATATCAATGAAACGGTGCCGATGGGCAAGAAAGCCTTACGCGGGCGTGATGAGAAAATTGAAGTTTATACTCTTAAGAAAACGACGCTATGATTGATGATGCCGTAGAGACAGGCATTATTGAACCCGAGGCGCTCAGCGCTTTACTCGCTAATGATGAGGCCCCTTCCATCAAAATTTTGGACGCTACGTTCTCTCTGCCTGGCTCCAATGAAAATCCGTATCATGATTATCTTAAGCGCCGCATTCATGACGCGCAGTTTTTTGACATTAAAAACATCGCGAGTAGCGCGTCCAGCCTGCCGAATATGCTGCCGAGCGCGGAAGAGTTTGAAACCCACATGGGCAATATGGGGATTAGCAATGATGATTTCGTTATTGTGTACGGGCAATCAGGAATGGTTATGGGCCCCGCGCGGGCATGGTGGATGTTTCGTGCATTTGGGCATGAACGCGTCTGCGTTTTAAATGGCGGCCTGCCCGCTTGGCTTAAAGAAGGACACGCATTGACCGAAGGGTTGCCGCCTAGCGTAAGCGCCGGATCATATAGCGCAGAGCTTGATGATGCGCTTGTACGCGACCTTGGTGATATGCTGGACATTACGGCTGATGATAATGAACATGATTGTCTTATTCTTGATGCGCGCTCCGAGGGACGTTTTAGTGGTAAAATGGCGGAACCACGCCCAGGCATGCGTAGCGGTCATATACCGGGCAGCCTCAATTTACCCTGTATCAATTTGATTGACCATGAAACGGGCAAGTTGAAAAGCGCAGATGAGCTTAGCGCTATATTTGATGATATTGGATTTGAGGAAGATACGCCGCTTATTACCACGTGCGGCAGCGGCGTTACGGCCTGCGTTATTAGTTTGGCGTTGTTTAATTTAGGCCATGAAAATATTCCTGTTTATGACGGTTCTTGGAGTGAATGGGGCCGTGAAAATGCACCGACCGAGGTAGAAATATCAGAAAATGATGAGTCTGAGTAAACACACCCCATCTTTTCATTTGTTACCGAAAAAATCGCCTTTTATTCCGAATAGTTCATTTTTTGATTCAATTTTATACAAAAACACTCTTTTTTCCTTGCGTCACAATGAGCGCTAGTATATAAAATATGTACACACCCTCTATTACCACCGTTTGTCCGGAGTATCTTTTAAAGATCTCCGGACCTTTTTTTGCCTGAAAAGCGCTGCTAGAGCCCTGTTCGTCTGTTTTTTGCAATTCACTTTATGTTATGGTAAATTGTTTCTTCAATAAATTTGAGGAGTAACGCCATGCCCGACGATAAAAAAAATAAAATTGACTACAGCGCTTTAGAGAAAAAATATGGCCCATCAATTGTCGAAAATTTCAGGTGCATGGTTGACCATAAAGGGATTACAGATCTTGAGGAAAAGCAGAAAAAGGATATGTATGATGCCATTGACGGCATTGGTGATATGTCACTTGAAGAAACAAGAGCGCGCCTGGATGGTGCTGACGAGCGACACGAACGCATCGATAGCTTTCAACAAATGATGAAGCGCGAGCTTGTTCAATATAATATTGAGTTGTTTAATTAAAAAAACTGAGATTTTTATAAGAGTGGCAATCCGCTTATCGCTTTGCTTAGGCGGACATAACGTTTTCTATAGTTCGCTTTGCTCACTGAGAAAACTTAAAAATGGCGATCCCGTCAGGACTCGAACCTGAAACCCCCTGCTTAGAAGGCAGGTGCTCTATCCGGTTGAGCTACGGGACCAAATGCCGCTAAGGCACAAAAAGTTTTAAACTGAAACGCGCTATCTTAGCAAGGCATTTAAGCGCAGCGTTTAATCCGCCGGTGGAATATATTTAAAATTATCGCCGTAATTACGCGGTTTAACGCGGCGGGTTCTATCTTGAAGAACGGTATAATCAATGCCCTTTTCTTCTGCAAACTTCACAGCATCATTCAGAGTTTGAAACTTCACTGACACTTGGCCCAATGTATCGCCGCTGGTCACCCAGCCCATGAGCGCCTCTGGCTCCTTTGAAGCATTTGATTCGCACTCAAGAACCCACGCGTCGCCTTTGGCGCGACCGGACTGCATGGCTGATTTACTGGGTTTATAGATACGTGCTTTCATTGTTTTACCGCTTAGAATTATATATGCATTTCAAATTAATCGAAATTGGCGCAATTACCAACGATAAATACGCCTTGCCAGCAAACCAACAACGCCGCCCGCCAGAATGAACGGGGCAATGTGGTAGAAACAGCCATGGGCGATGTTATCCATTTGACATGAAAGGCGCAGGCCAATATAGCCAAGCGCGCCCACCGCGATGGCGTTCATTATCCCCATAAGTACGGGGCGCGTTGTTGCGCCGCATCTAGACAGGAACATGATTACCGCGGCCGGGATAGCAATTAGGACTATGCCGTCATGGAAACAGTGATTTAGGTGCATGTGGGCAGGCTCCAGCCCTTCATTCGCGCCGCGAATAAAGCTCCACGATAAGAAGGTCAAGCTCAATGTAATGGGCACGGCCATGATCCAACTTTGCCCACGCGCATCTGGCACGCATAGCCAGGCCGTTGCGATGGCGGCGCTTAGGCCAGCGGCGAGCGCGAGGCTGATTTCGAATATAAAGATTGGATCGGACGTTTTGTCAGATAGATCTGGGCGGAATTCTAAATAAAAATAATCAACGGCCAAAATGTAAAGCACGGTCAACGCAATCCACGGCGCAATGCGCAACAATGGATGACGCAGCCTTTTTACGGGTTCTAACTCACCCGCTAAATTTTCAATTAATTTATCAAGCTGGCCTGTACTCATTTTAGTCGTTCTTTCAGTTTTTTCATCGTTCTGTGTGCGGATACTTTTACGGCGGAGACGCTCATGTCCAATTCGGTGGCGGCTTCTTTTGCAGTGTAGCCTTCTATTTTTATCATTTGAAACACTTTGCGCTGCTTTTCAGGAAGTTCAGACAAAGCTTCCTCTATATCTTTATATTCGCCTGCATGGGCCGGATTGGTTACATGGGTGCGCAGGAAATCTGCATCATCGAGCGGACTTTGTTTATTCCCCCTTGAGCTGTAATGCTTGCGCAAAAAATCTGTGCGGCGGAAGCTGACGATGGCCATAACCCATGGGCGGAACGGACGATCGGGGCTGTATGTAGCGAGGGATTTATGTACGGAGATTAGAACCTCTTGGGTTATGTCCTCCGCCCAGTCGGGATTGGCGAGGCCACCAACAAGGTAATTACGAATGAAGGGCGCGAGCTCTCCCAACAGCGCACTATAAGCGCGCTTATCACCATCTTGTGCCTTGATCGCCCATTCTTTCCAAATGGCACTCTTAGAGGCTTTAGCATTGCTGTTTGATGGTTTCAAAGGTGGCCTTTCAATTATGATCTGAAAGATTTTCAGTTATCTTTGGGATGATAACAAATTGGTCGGGGCGAGAGGATTCGAACCTCCGGCCTTTCGGTCCCAAACCGAACGCGCTACCAGGCTGCGCCACGCCCCGTTCCAATTGAAGTGATGTATTACACGATGAATTACTACTCGGCAAGTAGATTCATGTTCCTAAATGCATTGTGATAAACTTTATCACCAGCATTAATGTTCAGCCTGTCGCTTAAGCCGCCATTAATTTCCAAAACAGCCATGGCTGGCTCCTGTGATGTGACCATTGTTTCGTCCAAAGGTTTGGCGCGATGGTGAATGTGCTGCACAACGCCATTTTTGTCCAAGAACAGCATATCAAGCGGGATAAGCGTGTTTTTCATCCAGAATGAACGTTGGCGTTCGGTGGCAAAAATAAACAGCATGCCGCTATATTCGCCAAGGCTCTTGCGGTTCATTAGGCCCTGTGACTGCTCCGCGCCGGTGATGGCGAGTTCAACGTTAAATATAAGCTCTTCGCCATCGGCCTTTTTTAGCACGATGTTTTCTTGGCTCATTTGCGCTGTGGCGTCTGCATGATTTGCGCTGTGGTCGGCTTTTGTTTCGGCGGGATTAAACAAGAAGAAGGCCGCCGCGCCGCACACAACCATAAGTGTAAGCAAAGATAATTTTAAAAATTTATGTTTCATGATTCTGAATCCTTTAATCGTTCTAGTTCTTCGAAGGCTGACTCCTCGGTCATAAAACCCATGAATTTACCGGTTTCGCTATCCACGACAACCAGTGGCGCGCCGTGGGTGATGAGGAAGTTTACACCTTCCCATGTTGGCGTTTCAGGGTGGATGGCATTTACCTTGCGCTCTACGAAGTCAAAAACGGGCAAGGGGTAAACTTTTTTCAAGCGCTTGGCGATGCCCGGCGCGGCGCGCACGGTGATATCCAGCTGCACGCCATCGCTCATCGCGACAGATACCGGCAGCAGGCTTTTGAGCAGAATTTCGAGTGAGAATAAACCCTCTACGCCGCCCTCTTCGTTTAAAACACAAGCATGGCGCGTTTTGGCCTTTTTCATTTTGGCCAGCACTTTACCCACTTCTTCTGCGCCGCTTACGCTCAATGATGTTTTGGTCATCGCCGAATGGCAAGGCATGCATTTGCTCCTTTAAATAAATAACATCGCTATAGTGCGAAAAAATGGTGCGCGATGCAATGGGAAGAATTTTAATTATGCGCTCTGCGCTAATCTTTCAAGCCGGCCTTATACATTTTGTCGTATAGGCCTTTTTTCTTCATTAGTTCTTCGTGGGTGCCCTGCTCGGCTATGGCGCCGTTATTTAGCAC
>CAKZMN010000108.1 GCA_937128575.1 uncultured Alphaproteobacteria bacterium
AAAGCCAGCTGCGCCGGGAAATGGCGACATCTGTCTTACTATCCACTAAGCTTCATTTGAAGCAAAAGGGAGAGGAGGGCTAGATGAGCATTCAATATAAAAAACCATTTTGGAAAAAATTTGTGCTGCTGTTTGTGATCAGCACGTTCTTCTTTACCTCCACCATGACCTTCTTCCCGAAAAAGTCAGAGGCCTGCTGTTCCTGTATGACAGAAACATTGAGCGCGGAAATTGAAAACTGGGTGCAGGAAATTATATTTAGCGGCGTCCAAATCGTGCTTGTAATGCTGGGTCACAAACTCGTTTATATGAAGAGCAGCTTCTGGGCCAATAATTTAGGGGTGGCCATGCGCGATATGGCGGAACAATTATCCGGCGTTGCTATGCAGCAGACGCTCATTGTTGGACAATTCATAGATGCGCAGCATCAAATGGAAACGCAGCAAATTTTGCAAACGCTTCAGGCGCGCGTGCACAAGGATTATCACCCCAGCGTCGGCATGTGTGAATTTGCATCAAACGCGAAAAGCTTGGCTGAGTCTGAGCGCAAGGGTGAGCTTAATCAGGTGATCATGGTGCAAAGGGCGCAAGAAAGATTACTCGGTAATTCATATACATCTGCCGCGCGCGGCCCCGGCGCTGATAATGATTCCCGCCTACAGCTATTCACCACTCGTTTTTGTGACCTTATGGATCACAACGCTGGGTTAGATCTTTTATGTGAAAATGGTGGAAACGATCCTGATCGTTTAAACAAAGACATTGATTATAACCGCACCGTCGATTATCCGTTCACGCTGGACATGGATTTCTACGATAGCGATCTAACCGATAATGAAGCAGAAGTTTTGGCGCTGGCTTCAAACCTTTATGGCCACGATGTGCCTTTAAGATTCACTCCACAAGCATTAGAGACGCCCCCTGCTTCAAATAAACTAACGGGCCCGCAGGGGCAATATATGGATCAGCGTGCAGACATGGCTAAGCTCAGCGTTGCTCAAAATAGCTTCGCAGCAATTACGGGCATGAAGTCCTCCGGCTCTCCCGGCGCAAAAGAATTTATAGATGCTGTTTTCGAAGGGCTGGATATGGAGGGCGGCTTTGATGAAATGATCGGCGAGTTGCCCAGCTATCATGCGCAAATGGAAATTTTAACCAAAAAACTTACGCAAAATCCTGATTTCTATACAAATTTGTATGATAAACCGGCCAATGTTGAGCGAAAAGGTGTGGCGCTTCAGGCCATTGGCTTGATGCAAAAATTTGACCTCTTTAAGAGCCATCTAAGAAATGAAGCAAACCTTTCTGTGATACTCGAACTTTCTGTTTCTAAAATGCAAAAAGAAATCGAAAATCGCATCAACAAACAAGAAGAGGGGGGTGAGACGCGTGTACGTAACTAAGCAAATAAAAAACATGAAATATAAGCCATTCCTTTTATTGATAGCCACCTTCGCTGTTTTTGTTGTCTTGGCGTGGCCGCAGCCTGCTGAGGCATGTTGCTCATGTAAGCGTAAGGTCGAAAATTCTTTGGAGAATAACTATTACTCAAAAGATAATTCAACTGTGAAAAAGGTGGTTTCACACGCCGAGGGTGAATTCACGACCCATAAGTTATTTATTGTTGGCATTATGTGGGAAGACAACATCCTGCCCGCCATGATGTTGATGACTGAGCAATTAACGGCAACCGCGATGCTGCAAATGACGGCAATCGGACAGTTCTTTGATGCAAAAATTCAAATGGAAACGCAGCAAGCGATGCAAGTCGAGCGCGCAAAAATCCACAAATACTATCAACCAAGCCAAGGCGTATGTGAAATTGGCACAACGGTTAAAAGCTTAGGCGCTTCCGAGCGGCGCAGCGAAATCACGGCGGTTCTGCTTAGTCAGCGCGCCCAAGACCGCGACGCGGGCAATGCTTATTCCGCGGCGTATGACGGTAAAAAATCTGATAAGCGCAGCCGCCTTGAACAATTTCAAAACACCTATTGTAGCGAAGCCGATAACAGCAATGGTTTAGACCTTTTATGTGAAGGGTCGGGGCCAGGCGCGCGCCGCAACCGCGATATCGACTACATGAACACCATGGATTACCCGTGGACCATTAATGTCGACTTCACCAACACCACCATGACCCGTGATGAAGAAGATGTTTTGGCTTTGTCTTCTTATTTATATGGCCACAATGTTTTTGATCGGGTGGCATCACGCGCCTTACGTGATGCAACGGCTTCTGCCACAGGTAATCTAACAGATGAGCAAGAACAGTTAATGGCTGCGCGCTCTATCATGGCTAAACGCAGCGTAGCGCGAAATTCTTTTAACGCGCTGGCCGCATCAAAATCGGCAGGTACGCCGGGTTCTCGCGAATTTATGATCAATGTGCTCAGCGAGCTTGGCGTTGAATCAATTGAAGATATTAAAGAAATGCTGGGTGACGATCTAACTGACACAGCAAAGCCATTGGTTGAGCCTAGCTATAATGCGCAGATGGAAATTTTGACCAAAAAGCTTTACCAAAACCCAGATTTCTACACCAATCTATATGACACACCAACAAACGTAGACCGTAAAAGCGTGGCGCTTCAGGCCATTGGTTTGATGCAAAAATTCGACGTATTCAAAAGTTATTTGCGGCATGAAGCATCCGTGTCCGTCTTGCTCGAGTTAGCCGTTATGGACATGCAAGAAATCATAGAAAATGAAATCAAAACGGAAAAGGCGGGGGGCGAGCTGCCGTAAAGCGGCGCATTGTGAAAACACATATGAAGAAGACACACATATACATAGCTGGCTTTATTCTTGGTGCTTTTGCGCTAGGCTTTGGGCTGTACGGGTTTTCGACATATAAAGAAGACAACTACATTTCGACTCAGGCAAGCGCGGATTTAGAAGAGCAAGCCTTTGCTATGCTCTCTGGCTTAGATGAAGAAGATGTCGTGTCTTATAATGTGCTTTCGAATGCCGCTAAAATCATATCGGGTGCGCATAAGGCTGATAAGAATGGCCAGTTTAAAATTCCATTATTTTCCGGCGATGCGGATGGATCAGATATTATTTATAATTTGGATGTCACTAAAAACGGCAAACCACTAAATTTAAATTTCAGATTAAAAGCAGGCAGCAAGGCGCTTAGCCTATCCGGTAGTGGCCTTGAAAAATTTGCGCAAATTAATATCGAAGATGATGAAGGCACCATAGAAACAAAATCTGATTGGGCGGGCGCGTTCGATATTGATAATATTGATCTACAAAAAGACCTCAATAATCTCGAAAGCTTCCGCGTTGCTCTGTTCAACAACGATGTTTTAAGCGACGTCAGCAATTCAAACCCGTTAGTGATCGAAGTGTTTGAAACCGCAGGCGGCGGCGGCCCTACTGACGAAGGTGTAAATGAATGGGAGCCGCCATCCAGAGACGACGGCTGTAAAGGAACGCAGCTTAGTATTTGTAAAGAAAGCCGGACAAATCCACAAATTGAAGATGTGGTGAATAATTATGTGGTGTCATTAATGCTGATGGGTGAACAGCTCACGGCGGTGATGATGCAATATGTGGGCATTATCGGGCAGTTTTTAGACGCTAAAATGCAACTGCAAACTCAAACGCAAATGCAATTAATGCAGGCTCAAGCGCATAAAGATTATCACCCTAGCGAACAAATGTGCGTGTTTGGCTCCTTCGTTAAAAGCGTAGCTAGAACCGAAGAAAAAGCGCGCTATGACCGCACGGCCTTTAACAAGGCGATGATGGATCGCTATTTAAACGTTGAAAATTCAATTGGCGCAAATGGCCGCGGCTTAGAGCTAGAATCAAGGTTGCGTCAATTCCGCGAGGTTTATTGCGACGTGCAGGATCACAATAACGGCCTCGATCTTTTGTGTCAGCATGATTGGGCTAATCCAGAAATAACCGGCGGCGAGCTTGTGGGTGGGCAGGATCCTGCGCGTTTAAATAGGGATATTAATTATCAAACTTTGATGGACTCTCCCTATACACTGGCAATTAATTTAACCGATGACATCACTACTGCGGACGAAAAAGACGTCATGGCATTGGCGCGGAACTTATATTGGCCGCAAACCTTAGACGTAGCGCAGCGCCCGTCAATCGCCAAAAATGGAGGCTCTTATCTTGATGCGCGCCGTTTAATGGCGATGAATAATGTAAGCCACAATTCCTTTGCCCATATCATGAGCATGAAGGCTAGCGCGGAAGGGGGTCTTGGAGAGCAAAGTGGCGGCGCCTTCATGAAGGCCATGATGCGTGAATTTGATCTCTCCGACGATCAGATTGAAGAATTTTTGGGGGCTTTCCCAAGCTATTACGCGCAGATGGAGGTTCTCACTAAAAAGCTTTATCAGCACCCAGATTTCTATACGAATCTGTACGATAAGCCGGTGAATGTGAACCGTATTGGCGTATCTATGGACGCTATTAAGCTGATGCAAATGCGTGATTGGTACGAAACGGCAACGCGCCGCGAAATGCTGTCTTCGTTGCTCGTAGAAGCCGGCCTCACCAAGCACATCAACAAGATTGATGGCGATAGCGCAAGCGCGGCCGCGCAGTAATTTCAAGAATCTGGCATTTCCTTTGCATAGGTACTAAGCGTAATTAAAAAACGCATAGACCCTAGCCAAAGGATAAACGCATGGGCGTATCAGCTTTAGACGCAGCCTTATCGGGCCTCAGAGTAGCACAGCAGCAAATTAATGTTATTTCAAATAACGTTGCAAACGCCAGCACGCCCGGTTTCACACGGAAAATTATGCCGCAAAATTCCCAAGCAATTCAGGGGGTTACAACAGGTGTGCGCAGTGAAACCATTATTCGTCAAGTTGATGTAAACTTAGAGCGCGACCTATGGACGCAAATAAGCGGCGTAGGAAAATTAAACGTTCAAAGCGCTTATTTAAGCCGCATTGAACAGTTTCACGGCGCGCCAGATGCGGAACAATCTGTATCGGCAGAACTTGCCCGCTTGCAAGACAGCCTTTCCGCCTTAGCCGACAGTCCCGAAAGTCAATTCTTGCTAGCAGGCGCGGTTGATCAGGCCGAGGACACAGCAAATAAAATCAATGACCTGTCTAATTTAATCACCACCTTGCGTAATGATGCCCAGTCAGAAATTGAAGCAACCGTTGATCGGGTAAATGATTTATTAGAACAAATAGCGACGTTAAATGATGAAATTCAGGGTAACTTAAATGTTGGCCGCTCAACCGCCTTTATGGAAGATCAGCGCAGCAGCGCTATTTCAGAACTATCTGGCTTAATAGAAATCAGCCATTTTTCACGTGGCGATGGTGTGTTGGTTGTGCAAACCGCTCGCGGTGAAGAGTTGGCGGCAAATCAGGCGGTAACACTAACTTTTGATGGCACCCCTCTTGGGCCACAAAGTTCATATCCAGCCTCTATTAATGGCATATTTATTGGCGACCCAAACTCCCCAACGGCGGTGGATATTACCTCCTCCGCAATTGGCGGCAAGCTTGGCGGATTAATTGAACTGCGCGATGTGACATTCCCCAAACAAATGGCACAAACAGATGAATTGGCGCATAAATTGGCGCTACGGTTTGAGGCGCAGGGGTTAAGGTTATTTACAGATGCTTCGGGTAATGTACCCGCAGACACGGCGCCAGATCCCACAACATTGCCGGACCCAACGCCAGTTGGTTATGTTGGTTTTTCTGCCGTCATACGCGTTAATCAAGATATTTTGGATGACCACTCTTTAATACAGCGCGGCACCGTTCCAACCGACGAACCCGTACAACCGGGCTCAAACGAAGTCATTCGCCGCGTAATTGAATACGCCTTGGGCGATGTTAATTATCAGCAGGCAACAGGCACGATCGATATGCGCGCGCTTATAACCGGCGCTACGGATTTACAAAACTGGCTTGGTGTTTTTTCTGACAATAACGTAACGGGCGGTCGCGGCGTGGACCCATTTACCACCGTGGCAGATTTGGTTAGTTCCGCCGATGGAGCGTTAGATGCGCCTGCAGATGAATTTCAAATTACATTCTCCGAGCCGCGAACTGGTACGGGCCCGTTTACAATCACAATCAATTTAACAAACGCAGATCTGCAGCCCGGGGCGAATGCTCTCGAGCGTATCGTTGCAGAAATTGATGCCCAAATCGCTGGCGCCGGCCTTCCTGCATCATTGGCGGCAGACGCCGTTGCGGGCCCAAACGGTGAAATCATTATCAATTCAACGGGTACGATAAATATAGATGGCTCCTTCGGCGCTACGGGTATGGGCGCGGCAGGCCTTGATTTCTTAGGGTTAAATGAAGGCACCTTTGCGCCCGAAGATCCTTATTTTGATGTACAGGTCGGCATAGACGACGCCGTTCGTATTTACATCGAGCCTGGCGATACTGAAAATGACTTGATCAATAAATTAATATTAAATCCCGCTGGTGACGCAGTGAACCCGTTAGGCGACACCACTGGTGTGCCTGGTCTTGCCTATGACGAAGCAACATTCTTAGCAACCGGAGAGTTAATTTTGCGTCCGGGCGATGATTTTGACAATCCATCATTTGGTGGTGACATCAGAATAACCGGCGGTCCTTTTGACGTAGATCCCGCCGCCGCAGGCAGCCCCGACATCACGCCATTGGGCGCGGGTAACGGCGTTAATATAGTCTCAGCATTGTTCGGCAGCTTTACAATCGGCCCGCCATCACAAGACGGATCGCCCATTACAAATGTGGGATATGGCTCTGAAACCAACGCTTCATTGACGCCGCCCATCCCCACCCAAGCTTTCAGGCAAACATTGCTTGGGCCGGGCGCTAATATCTCGACCAATCTTGTTGGTGTGAATAATATTTTGGATTACGGACAAAAATTGGTGAACGAACATACTCAGGAAATTATCTTAAATGAAGCACGCGTCCAGGATGAACGAAGCCTGCAAGATGCACTACAGAGTCAGTTAACCAACGAATCTGGCGTCAATATTGATGAAGAGCTCGGACACTTAATTATTGTACAAACCGCATATAGCGCGGCCGCGAGAGTAATCACGGCCGTTGATGAAATGTTTCAAGATTTACTGCGCGCCGTATAGCGCCATAGCGATAGAAAACTAGGGAGAAAAAAATGACAATCGGTGTTTCAACATTAGGGCAGGCACTTGCCCAAATTGAACGTTTTAAAGATCAGCAAGTCTTGCTTGATATGCTCGGAACGCAGCTATCAACAGGTAAAAAGACACAGAAGTTTTCTGGCCTTAGCCAAGATGTCTTAACCTCGCAGCGTGCACGGGCCGATATTAAATCCTTAGATAATTACGTGAACAACATCGATAACGCGGAGCGCCGCATTGGTCTAATGCTTCACTCAATTGAAGAATTTAAGGCACAGGCTGAGAATTTTTCAGGGCTGCTTGTTGGTTTTTCACAACAAAGCAAACATCAAGAGGGGGAGATCGTATATTACGACGACCCATCTACCCCCAATGTTATTGAGCAAATTCCTGTCGGTATGGATTCTTCTGAACCAACGGTAGAGCTAAAAACATTAACTGACTACGCAGAGAAAATTTCAGAACTATTCGTTGATCTTCTGAACCAGAAAGACGGCGATCGCTATCTGCTTTCAGGCGCGCAAACGCTTAGTCAGCCTGTTGCTGACACATCAACACTTGATGCCGCGCTCAATACGCTGTTCTCGGAGTGGAAATCAGAGACCATAACAACAACCGATTTCATCGCTGATATTCAAGACCGCACAACGACAAATGGTAATGCGGACGCACTGACCGATACCATTGTTGGCTACAACTCAGTTTTAAGTTCTGGCAATGCCAAAGATATTTTTGTCCGCATTGATGAAACTTCAGAGGTAAATTACACCGCGCTTGCCACCGAAACGGCGTTTCGCGACATCATGGTCGCCGTGTCATATATAAAGAACGAAAATCTGGGGCCCGTTATTGATCAGGTTGATCCAGACACATTGGCCGTTGTGAATGAAGGCGCACCGGGCGCAAACGCCGATGAAATGAAGGATAACTTCTTTGAGGTTTTTAATGCCCTCTCGACAATGGTGAACGAGGCCATTGATGATATTGATCAGGTGCGCTTTGGTTTGGAGCTTGATCGTGCGCGTTTAGCGGAGGCAAAGCAATCACACTTGAACGAAAAGCAGGTTCTTTTAAGTATCGTGTCTGATGTGGAAGATGTTGATATTAATCAAGTGGCGGTTTCAATCAATTCATTATCAACGCAGCTGGATGCCTCTTACCGCGTTACCGCGCTAACATCGCAAATCAGTCTCGTGAATTTCCTCTAAATCTGAGTAGAATATTCTAGCTGTTATTTTGCTGCTTGATTACAAGCTTGGCAGATTTATCCGCGCCTGGTGTTTCCATCAATGTGATGGAGGGCGGGAATTCTTCGTTAAGCGCCGTGGTCAAAACGGTCTTAAGCGCATTTTCAAAATTATCATTGATCAAAATATTGTTGGACAATGTTAGGTCATGTTTCATGTCCCAAACAAAATCAACATCGGCGCGATCGCTCCATTTATTCAAAAGATCTTTAACGCTCGCCCCTTTTTGACCTTGCCAGAACTGCATGTCCTTATAAGCGGAAGTATTCGTGCTGGCTTTTTCTAAACCTGCGGCAGGCTCAATATCACTTACGTTGTTGATTTGTTGCGCTTCTGCAATTCTTTCAATTTTAACCATCGTTTCCTGTGGCTGCGCTGAGATATTTTGCGTTGGGTTTTTGATGTTCAGTCTCTTTGTTTCAACTTTGGTTAGCTCTATCGGGGCATCAATGGCCTGCGTTGCTTGCGCCTTTGCTGTTATTTGTGCTTTTGGCGCAGGCTCGGTTTTTACGGCTGAATGCTTGGCGGGCTGAAGAAGCTTATAAACCAAAATTTTCTTGCCTTCGATTTTGGCGTATAAACCAAGCGGCGCAACCATGTCAGCCACAACTTCGTTCCATGGCTTGCCGCCATTCCAAGACACCGTTTGACCGGGGTTAACGTTAGATGCAAATGAATATGCATATCCGGCAGGAACAATTTGCGTAAGCGCGTAGGCTAGCGGCATGTCACTACCAAAGCCAACGGCCTGTTCATATGCTACCGCAGCAGCATTATCCATCATTGGCGCTTCTGTGATGACAGGCTCGCTCTTGATAATAATGGCAGGTTTTTTCTCGCTTATGTTGTTTTCAACATTTAAGCGCTCTGCATTTGATGTTTTTGACATCGCTGATTCGGGCGCATCATCTGGCATAATAATTTTTGTACGAACCGCCGCCGCTGTTCTTGGTGGGGCAACCTCACTAACGGTTCTAATCGGGCGCTTGCGACGAATTTGCTCCGGCGCAGCGGCCGGCGCATCAATAGCGCGCTGCTCTTGAGACCAAATAACTTTATCTTGGCTTGTTTCCTGTGGTGGAGGTGGTGCAAGATCGGCCTGCTTTGGGCGAATAACCTTAATTGTTGGTTGTGGCTCATATGCAGGCTGAACATCCATAGGCGGCATGTTGACCGCGGGCGGTGGAGCCATGTCAA
>CAKZMN010000109.1 GCA_937128575.1 uncultured Alphaproteobacteria bacterium
GTCGTATGTTGCATTAATGCTGCCATCGCTTGAGAATAAAAAGCTACGATTGGCTATCTTTCCATCATCACGCTTGATTGATAGCGAGCCGATTAGAATTGAAACCTCAAGCTCTTTCGCGAGATCAGAAAAAAGCGCCACGCCCGGGTGGTTATCTTGGGTGGGCGCAGAGTCTAGCTTCGCGCTTGTGGGGAAGCGCATTTGGCATGTGTTTTCAGGAGTGGCTATAAATGTCGCGCCCGCCTGCGCCGCCTCACGAATGAGGGCAGCTGTTGCCTCCAGATTTTTAGCAATGTCTGGAGCGCTCGTTATCTGAACGCAGGCGGCCTTGATCACTGTCATAGCTATAGCCTAGGCCAACATAGCGTCTAGAGCGCCGCTTTGGTTTAGAGCGTTCAAATCATCGAACCCACCAATGGCTTCGCCATCAATGAAAATCTGTGGAACAGTGCGGCGGCCATCGGCCTTTTTAACCAATGCCATGCGCGCATCATCATCGCCGCTAATGTCAATCACGTCATATTTTGCGCCCTTCATATCCAGCAAACTTTTCGCTTTTGTGCAATATGGGCAGGTCTGCGTTACGTACATCTCAACTTTAGCCATTGTATTTCTCCATCATTAGAACAATATTGTTATTCATTAAATTCGTATCTAACAGAGATAGTGCATAGGGCATCATGAGGCAAACAGATATTCTTATTGTAGGGGGCGGCGTCGGTGGATTAACGCTTGCGGTTTTGCTTGCTGATGTTGGGATAAGTGTTGATTTAATTGAACCCTATCCGCCAGAGCCTCTAAAGAAGACCAAGATCACTGGCCGCACGGTTGCCCTTATGGAGGGCTCGCTTAATGTTATTCGCGCTTGCGGCGTTTGGGACAGCATCAAAGACCGTACCTGCCCCATGCAGGCGATGCGTATTTTGGATGACAGCATGCGCAAGGGGCAAACCATTGATACGGAATTTAGCGCATCAAACATCGGCATGACGCAATTTGGCTATAACATTCCCAACAGCCTGCTGCGCGCCGCTTTATACGAAAAAGCCGCGAAGGCCAAAACCATCAAAATTCACAACTGTGCCTCTACTGAATTTGAACAGCATAAGGGGCACATAGTCGCGCATTTAGAAAATGACGCGACTATTCGCGCGGCTCTTATGGTTGGCGCGGATGGTCGTAATTCGCGCGTGCGTGAAAAATCCGGCATTGCCGTTTGGAAGCAGAATTACAATCAAAAGGCGATCACCTGCGTGATTAACCATTCACGCGCGCATAATAATACAGCCACCGAGTTTCACCGCGCGGGCGGACCTTTTGCTCTTGTCCCCTTGCCCGGCAATCAATCGAGTGTCGTGTGGGTGGAAACGCCAGAGCACGCGGATGAGTTGCTGCGCCTAAAGAAGCATGAATTTGAACAGGCGCTCCAGAAAAATGCGAATGACATTTTGGGCGGGGTAACACTAGAAATTGGGCCAGAAGCGTGGCCGCTATGCAGCATTAAGGCCAAGAAACTTATTGCGCCGCGCATCGCCTTAATCGCGGAAGCCGCGCATGTTATGTCCCCCATTACGGCGCAGGGGCTTAACCTCAGCCTACGTGACGTGGCGGCGCTGGCGGAAATTATTACGGACGCCAAGCGTCTGGGCATTGATCCGGGTAGCGCGACAATTTTAAACAAATATCAAAAGCGCCGCAGCATGGATATCAACACCCGCGTCTTTGGCGTTGATGGCATGAACCGTTTAGTCAGCCACGATGCTAGCATCGTTCAAAGCCTGCGGCGTTATGGTTTAAAAACAGTGGAGCGCGCCGCTCCCCTTAAACGTTTTGCGATGCGTCATGGTTTGGCACCTAGTATTGATGCGGGTCGTTTGGTTAAGGGTGAAGCGCTTTAGAACTCATCCCGCACAACGCGCGCCAGTGTTAATACATGTACCGCGCCCGCCCCGTTTTTTATCAAGGCCTTCGTACATTCCTTCACGGTAGCGCCGGTTGTATAGACATCATCAATCAGAATAATTGCTTTGCCCTTAATGGCCTTCTCATGCTTTGGATTAACCTCAAAAGCGCGCTTCACATTTTTGAAGCGTTGTTTCGCCGTTAGGTGCCCCTGCGTTTGCGTAGAGCGCGTGCGCACCAAACCATCCAGCATGGCGGGTACGCTTGTATCGTCGCTGAGAGCGGAGGCAATTAACGCGGATTGGTTATAACGCCGCGCAATGATGCGGCGATGATGCAGCGGTACGGGGATAATGATATCGGCAGCCCCCAACATTTCGGCGCCTGCGCGTTTCAACCACGGCACAAAGGCCTTCACGACATAGGTTTTATCCGCATGCTTGAACCCAAGTATAATATCGCGGCTGACCTCATTATATTTAAGCGCGCCGCGGGCGGTTTCAAAGGCCGGTGGATGGCTAAGGCATGAGGTGCAAACAGATCCATCATCAACTGCAAAATCAAAGGGAAAGCCGCAGCGCGCGCAAAATGGATCAACAATAAAATCGAGCCCGCTCCACGCCTCGGGGGAAACCATACCTTGGCGCTCCACGACCTCGCCGCTCACCACGCAGCGCGGCGGCAAAATCGTATCAACCGCCGCCGCCATAAATGAGGCCGCTTTTTCTTTGAGGGTTTGCATCTATACGGCGCTTTCCTGTATGATCCGGTACAATTCAAACTATAAGTAACGCAGGGTTTTTAACAGTAAATTATGTCCGATAACACGACAGACAGCAAAATAGACAGCCAAAGCAAAAGCTATATTGAGCGGCGCAACTATTTTTTGCGAGATGTTAAACCTGAGATCATTACAAAAGCTTGGTTTACGCTTTCTCATTTATTATTGGATGAGGGCGTTACAGTTCTTGATATGGGCTGTGATGATGGCGAAATGACCTATGCGATGGCCGTGCTATATCCGCAAGTCAACTTCATTGGTATCGACAAAAGCAAACGTCAAATTAACCGCGCCAGAAATGAATATAAGCTGGGCAATCTAGAGTTCCGCAGCGGCGATGCCGCGAAAGACTTGTTCGAGCCCAACTCTGTTGATGCCATTATAAATTCATTCATATTGCATGAAATTTACTCAGGCTCTCAATATAATGAAGATATCGTCAGCGAAACTTTAGCCACTCATTTTGAAATGCTGAAAACGGGCGGCATCATGTTTATTCATGATTATGCGCGCCCGCCACCAGAAGAATTCGTGCTGATGGAAATACCGGACAAGGCCAGCACAGGCGATGAACTGATTAACTTATCTGAAGCTGATTTGTTGAGTTGGTATTCCGAAAATGCGCGCCCGCGCCACGATCCAGGAACGGGTGGTTTCTTTCTCGAAGAATTACCGCAGCGTTTTCCCAATACGCGCCTTTTCCGCCTGCCCTATAAATGGGCGTATGAATTTATCATGCGCAAGGATGATCGTGCGCAGTGGGAAAAAGAACTTCCCATGGAATATACTTTTTATACCCCACGCGACTTTCGCAAAGAGCTTCGACGCCTAGGTGCGCGCGTACAATATACCGGACCAAATTGGAACGAAGATTACATAGAAGAAAATTTCGAAGGACATTTTCGCCTACTGAATGATATGGCAGAACCGCTTGGTCACCCCCCCACTTCATTCATGGTCGTGGCCTATAAAATGGCCGATCGCAAAAGCCTGCATATTCATGAACGTCGCCCATCGAAAACCGAAGACAGCAGTTTAAAAATAACAGCGATGCGTAATCAGGAAACCGGTGAAATTGTTGATGTGGTCAGTCGCGAGACCGACATTAGTGAGATTATTCCCTACCGCATTAATGAAGATAATCGTCTTAAAATTTATCTGCACGATGGTGTGCCGCGCAATCTTGCAAACTCAGTTCCGCGTAATGGCGAAAGCTTTGATCAGCGCCGGTGGTCAGGACATATGATTGAGCCCTTAACAATAGAGAACGAACATTTCCGTAGCATGAGCGAGATTGATATTAAGAACACCGCCTTGTTCGCGCGCGATCATTTAGGATTAAAGCCTTACGACAGTGCGCTGCTGCAAACGGGTTTGGATTATTTGCCCTCCCCCGATTATATCGACGATAAAATCGATACTTATTATTTACAGGTCAGTAAGCCCAAGGGTCCGATTATCCCGAAAAGCATTTCTGAGGAGCGCGCGCGCTTTCAGGCTAAGGGCCTAATAAGAGAGATGGATGCGCAGCAAGTTTTAGATGCGATCAGTGTGGGTTTCATTCCCAATGCGCATTTGGAATTACAAATTCTATATCTGTTTAATCACCTGAATATTAAATCCGAAAACTGGACCACAAAGCAGATCAGCTTTCAAAAGGGTAAGGTAAAACAGAAAACGCATTTGGCTGGCATCATGGCCAATTACGGCACAGAAAAAGAACGCTTCAAAAACGTCAAAGGTACGGCCGGACAATTACGCCCCGTTCATTCTATTTTTGTTGAAGAGGGTCAAGCCCGCGGCTCCATCACAGGACTTAGCGCGCAAAATATGGACTTTGTCGTCCATAACGATCAAACCGTTAATACGGCTGTTGTGCTTCCGCTGACCAAGGGATTGAAGAATGACGTACATGCAGGGTTTGTTTTAAAACAGCTGCCCGTGCCGCAGCGCCATACCGGCAATGCCAATATCATTTCCGCGCCTAGCTTTAATTTACCGCGCGAGATTACAAACCTAAAACACGCGAAGAAATATATCGCAGAGCAATATGGCGTTTTACCCGAGATGGTTATCAAAATGGGAGAGAGCTATTTCACCCATATCGGCATGACGCCGCACCGCATTCACCCCTTTGCCGTTATCGTGCCGCCCGGCAAACCAAAAGATCCAGGGACGCAGTTTTTACCTTTTTATCAATTCATGCTTTTACGCCACGGCCTATCGCGGGAGAGCCACTTCATGATTGCAATTGCGCGCGCCTATAAATATTTTCACGAGGAAATTAAGCTTGATTTCGCGCATCGCGTAAAGGCGATTGTTCAGGAACGCTTTGACCAATCCCAGCCGGAATGGTCGTTGCCGCTTTCGTTTGAATCGTCTCCAATCGCGCCCAAAATAAAGCTCAAGCCCGACACTATTGAACAAGATGCTAAGCCAGAAAAGAAGGCACAGGATATTAAGCCGAAAGAAAAAATTGAGCTTAAAAATGACGAGACTCAAAACACAGAAGAAGCGCCGCAGGAAAAGGCAGAAGTGAAACCCACCTTTAGCCTCAGTGATGATTTTGCAGCGGAGCTTGAAGAATTTATCGACGCGCTAGAAAAAATGCCCAATCACGCGCCGCAGCCAGAAAAATGGTAAGGGCACAAATGTCTAAATCTGCCTCAATAAACACATCCGACATTCAGGTTTTCGACCGCCAGACTTTGAGACAAGCGCGCAGACGCAGCGCCAAAAACACGCGCGAGCACATGTTTTTATTTGATTGGGCGGAGGCGCAAATTGCGGAACGGTTGTTGGATGTTAATCGTGATTTTGAAACGGCGCTGCAAATTGGGATGCGCAATGATGGCGCGGCGCTGCTAAAAACGGGTAAAATAAAAACACTACATACGACCGACATTATCGTCGAGGGCGCAGCCGCGCCGAGCGTTGTTTCGGATGAAGAATTCCTGCCATTCAAACCCGCCGCCTTTGATTTAATCATCAGCGCCCTTAATCTCCACAGCGTTAATGACCTGCCCGGTGCGCTGCTTCAAATACGTCAATCGCTCAAACCTGACGGACTTTTTGTTGCGGCGATCTTGGGCGGGGAAACGCTTCATGAATTGCGCGAATGTTTAATGCAGAGCGAGCTCGCCTTAAAAGACGGCGTTAGCCCGCGCGTCTTTCCCTTCGCCGATAAACAGCAGGCGGGCGGGTTGTTACAGCGGGCAGGATTTGCCCTGCCGGTTATTGATTCAGATATCATCACCGTGACCTATCCGCATATGTTCAAATTGATGCATGATTTGCGCGCAATGGGGGAGGGAAATATCATTGATGCGCGCAGCAAGCTTAACCCCGGTAAAGCACTGTTTATGGATGCGGCGCAGAGATATGCGCAGCATTACAGCGCAGCAGATAATCGCATCGAAGCCTCGTTCGAAGTTATATTCATGCTAGGCTGGGCGCCGCATGCAAGCCAGCAAAAGCCTCTGTCACCGGGCAGTGCGAAACATAGGCTAGCCGACGCGTTGGGCGGCGCAGAAATTAAAACAGGAGATAAAGCCACACCATGATTGATGTTCAAATTATTCCTATTTTAAAAGATAACTATGCATATTTATTAATCGGTGAGCGCGGTAAAACGGCAATTATCGACCCCGGTGAGGCCGCGCCGATCATTGCAGAATTGGAACGTCAGAATTTATCACTCGACTATATTTTAAACACACATCATCACGGTGATCACATTGCGGGCAATGGCGCACTTATCGAAAAATTCGATGCTAAATTGGTCGGACCATCGAAAGAATCGATACGAATATCTGGCATGGACATCACCCTTAGTGAAGGTGATCATTTTTCATTTGATGGTGAAGACGTGCAAATTTTAGAAACGCCCGGCCATACGAGCGGGCATATTTGTTTCTACTTCCCCGCCAGCGAAATGGTGTTTACCGGTGATGCTCTATTTTTGATGAGTGTTGGACGTTTATTTGAAGGCACGCCGGAAGAGCTGTGGACTACATTGCGTAAATTAACCGCCCTGCCCGATGCGACCAAGGTCTATTGCGGGCATGAATATACATTGAGCAATGCTGAGTTTTGTTTGAGCGTGGAGCCGAATAATCAAGCCCTGCAGGCGCGCATGGATGAGGTTCAGACCATTAGGGACGAAGGGCGCACAACAATGCCGGGCACAATCGCACAAGAGAAGCAAACGAACGTGTTTATCCGCGCCGAAAGCGTGGAGCGCCTAGCGGAAATTCGTAAATTAAAAGATGAGTTTTAGTTACTGCCGCCTTCAGATTTTCTAGCAGGCTTGCGACGTCTTGGGCCAGATTTTTTCTGAACCACAGGGCCATTATCGCTTGGCGCTCTGTTTCCATTATTACGGCTATCGCTTTTTTCCTCTTGTGCGCTACGGCCCTGTGAGTCGCGATGAGGCGGAATATTGAGCGGCGTTTGCGTGGATTGCTTACTCGCGCTGACGGCCAGTTCAATATCAAGACGTGAGGCAACCTTGCGCAATTCGTGAATGGCTTCTTGCAGGTTTGTGCGCGTCGTGGGATCTTTTTCATCTTTGCTCCACGCTTCGTAGCAGTTGTAGCAATGCTCTGAAGTGTCATGTAAGCGTTTTTCGATATCACCCATATTTGGCTCCCTTAAGTAACAATGTTATCCACAAGCCATACCTTACCAAACGTTGAGTAAAGTGCAAGTATCAGAATCAAATGAAAGGGTAGAAGCCTTAGCTAGCGCCAAAAATATTGTTAATTTGTTGCGTTACGCGGATGAAGGTTGTGCATTTTGATAGCTCCTTCAAGCGGCGCGCACCAACATAAGTACAGCTAGAGCGGATACCACCAAGGATGTCTTGCAGGCTGTTTGAAACGTCGCCGCGATATGGAACCTTAACGGTTTTGCCCTCGCTTGCGCGGTATTCAGCCACGCCGCCCTTGTGCTTTTTCATCGCTGTGTCGCTGCTCATGCCATAGAACTGAACGAATTTTTCACCGCCCTCTTCCGTGATTTGCTGCTCCGCCTGATCATGACCGGACAGCATACCACCCAGCATCACGAAGTCAGCGCCGCCGCCAAAGGCCTTAGCGATATCGCCCGGAACCGTGCAACCACCATCCGCGCAAATCAAGCCGCCCATACCATGGGCCGCATCTGCACATTCGATAATGGCAGAGAGCTGCGGATAACCAACACCGGTCATTTTGCGCGTTGTACATACGCTGCCTGGGCCGATACCGACCTTGACGATATCAACGCCAGAGAGGATGAGTTGCTCAACCATTTCTCCGGTCACAACGTTACCGGCCATGATTGTGGCCTCTGGCAAAAGATCGCGCATACGGCTTACATACTCAACGAAATGCTCGCTATATCCGTTTGCCACATCTATGCAGATTTTCTCTGGCGCTTTACCAGCGGCGATGAATTCTTTTAGCTTTTCTTCATCGGCCTTCACCATACCAATGCTGTACCAAACGGCGTCAGCATTATTATCTTTATAAAAGCTTTGGATATCTTCTAATGCGTAGTGTTTATGAAGAGCAACGGTTAGGCCATTGCCATCTTCCAAGAACGCCTTGGCCATATCGAATGTGCCAACGCCGTCCATGTTTGCCGCAATAATGGGCACGCCTTTGAATTTTCTACCGCTATGTTTGAATGTGAATTCGCGCGTTATATCAACGTCCTTGCGGCTAGATAGCGTGGAGCGTTTGGGGCGGATCAAAACATCTTTGAAATCGAGTTTTGTGTCTTCTTCTATGCGCATTATATTCCTCTTAGGTGTGTTTAGTGTCTATTTATTTAAAAACGCTGGCGGCGGCCTCGATTGAGGCTTTCTTTTGCTTGATATCTTCCTGCACGCGGGTGATTTCCTCATGCAGATCTTGAATATACCCGTCTAGATCGTCAATTGACATACCTTCTAGGTTTTT
>CAKZMN010000110.1 GCA_937128575.1 uncultured Alphaproteobacteria bacterium
AGACAGAACCTTACAGTTTTGAAAATCAAAGACATTAAAGCGGCTTAATTAAAGCCTAGATTTAAACATTAAGTAACAAGAGGCATATTATGGCACATAAAAAAGCAGGTGGTAGCTCCAGAAACGGTCGTGATTCAATAGGTCGTCGATTAGGTGTTAAAAAATCAGGCGGACAAAGCGTTCTGGCCGGTAACATCATCATTCGTCAGCGCGGCACAAAGTATCGTCCGGGCGCCAATGTTGGTTTGGGTAAAGATCACACAATCTATTCATTGATCAATGGTCAGGTTTTCTTCAAGAAGCAAGATGGCCGCGCGACAGTGAATGTTGTACCAGCAAATGATGGAAGCGCATCAAAAGCTGCTGAGTAATATTCAACGCTAAAGAATTTCTAAAGGGGAAGGATTAGTCTTTCCCCTTTTTTGATGTGAAAATGATGGATTAATCTGAGATGAAGTTTCTTGATGAAGCGAAAATATATATGCAAAGCGGCAACGGTGGTCCGGGCTGCGTTAGTTTTCGCCGTGAAAAATCTGTTGAATTTGGTGGCCCGAACGGCGGTAATGGCGGTCGCGGCGGTAATGTCGTGTTCGAGGTTGTCGATACGCTCAACACACTAATTGATTTCCGCTATCAGCAACATTTCAAGGCGCAGGCCGGCATGGGCGGCATGGGCCAGGATCGCAGCGGCGCGGGCGGCGAAGATGCCATCATTAAAATCCCCGTTGGTACACAAATTTTAGATGAAGACAAAGAAACCGTTCTTGCCGATTTGATGGAAGTTGGTCAGCGCATAACGTTTTTACGTGGCGGCGATGGTGGTTTTGGTAATGCTCATTATAAAAGCTCCACAAACCGCGCCCCGCGCAAATCAACGCCGGGCTGGCCTGGGCAAGAAATGGCAGTTTGGCTGCGGCTGAAGCTTATTGCGGATGCGGGTCTTGTTGGGCTTCCGAACGCCGGTAAATCCACCTTTTTGGCCGCCTGCTCTAATGCTAAGCCTAAAATCGCGGATTATCCCTTCACCACCCTGCACCCGAATTTGGGCGTGATTAAAATTGGTGAATATGACTTTGTTCTGGCTGATATTCCGGGCCTTATTGCTGGCGCGCATCAGGGCATTGGCCTTGGGCACAGATTCCTAGGCCACGTAGAGCGCACAAGCGTCTTGCTTCATTTGGTTGACTGTACGCATGATGACATCGTAGAGGCGTACAGGACGATCAGAAATGAGCTTAAGGAATATGGCTGCGACCTTGAAAACAAAGAAGAAATTCTGGCTATTAACAAAGTTGATGCCCTTGGCGAAGAACTAGCCGAAGATCAGGCTAATATCCTTGAAAAGGCCGTTGGCAAAAAGGTTCACCGCATTTCCGCCGTATCCCAAGAAGGCATAAATGGCGTGTTATATGAGCTGGCCATGACTATAAACAAGGTTAAGCGCGGCCCACAGGAAGATGAGGCGTTCGATCCATGAGCGCTATAGACATTCTGGCGGGCGCAAAAACGATCGTTATCAAGATTGGCTCTGTTCTTATCGCGGACAAGGCCAAGGGCACCGTTAAGCAAGACTGGATTGATGCTTTTGCTGGTGACGTACAGGCTCTCATTAAACAAAATAAAAACATTGTGATCGTGTCCTCTGGCGCGGTAGCTCTAGGGCGCAGCGCAATTGGCGTTTCCAATGACACGCCGCCCTCCTCTATCCCACTGGAGAAAAAGCAAGCCGCCTCTGCGGTCGGGCAATTCCATCTATTCAACAGCTATTATCAGGCCTTTTCCGCGCTTGGCACCAATGTAGCGCAGGTTTTGCTGACCATGTCAGAGACGGAAAACCGCCGTATGCACCTTAATGCCCGTGAAACGCTTTATACACTGCTTGAGAACGGCGTTATCCCCATTATTAATGAGAATGATACGATCTCTACGGGGGAAATTCGTTTTGGCGATAATGACCGCCTAGCGGCGCGCGTGGCGCAAATGATTGGCGCGGATGCGGTGATTTTAATGTCCACGATTGATGGTCTATACACAGATAATCCCGATAATAATCCACAGGCAAAGCATATTCCGATCATTGAGTGCATCACGGATGAACACGCCCAAATGGCGGGCGAAGCCGTGCCGGGCCTTAGTACTGGCGGCATGAAAAGCAAGCTAGAGGCCGCCCGAACATCCGTTATGGCCGGCATTCCTCTTATTATTGTTGATGGCGTACAGAAAAACACTTTAAATTCATTGATTAACGCCCCTGACACGAAAAATTCTCTGTTTACAGCGCAAGAAACGCAAGTAAATGCACGAAAGAGATGGATTCAGGCTCATTTAAAGCCAAAAGGCAGCATAATCATCGATGATGGGGCATTAAACGCCCTAAAAACAGGAAAAAGCCTGCTTCCTATCGGCGTTCAGTCGATTGAGGGGGCTTTTGAGCGCGGCGATGCTGTTCATATACAAACGGCAAGCGGCGCGCAGATCGGCGTAGGGCTTAGCGCTTACTCTAGCGTAGAGGCTAACAAGATCCTCGGCAGCCAAAGCCAGGATATTGCTGACATACTTGGGTATGCAGGTCGCGAAGAGCTGATACACCGTAATGATATGGTCTTAACTCAATAGTTTTTTACGTGCCTCTTCCCAGCTTTTTTTCGTAACTTCCCACACTTCGGTTGGCCCTTCCAAGTGATGTGTACACGGCTCTTTTTTTAAGCCTGTAAAAATCGCACCAGTTTTTTCTTTTACACGCCTAGAGCTTGTATTGCTCTTCAAGTTTTTCACAATGAAATAATCTAAGCCATAATCTTTAAATATGTAATCTTGCGTTGCCGCGATAGCTTCTGTCATATACCCCTGACCCTGGAATGGTATAGCTAGCCAAAAGCCGCGGTCAGGCGGCTCTTTTTTAAGACGATAATCAATTCGCCCTATAAATTCTTCAGTTTGCTTCATTGTGATGGCCCATGAAATTTGTTCTCCGGCTTTCACTGCAGGCAGCGTTACATCACGTATGTGTGTAATCGCGCCATCCTGCGGGTATGGCCAAGGCGCCTGAAGAAATTTAATGATTTCCCAATTATCAAAATATTTTTGGATTGCAGGCGTATCCCCCAGAGAAATAGGACGTAAAATTAATCGATCTGTTTCCAATGTTGGCGTTTTCATGCATTCTATTATTCCCGAAAAGAACGAGAAGTGCCATGAAAACAGACACACCCAAGACCATTTACCTCAAAGATTACAAGCCTTACCCCTTTGAGATTAAACATATCGATCTTAATTTCGACATTCATGCGGGCGCAACAACCGTCACCGCGACTTCGCAGGTTGTTCGTAGTAATCCAGCAGCAAAGGAAATGTTTCTTAATGGAGAGCATTTAGAGCTGCTCAGCGTCACTGTTAATGGTGAGACCGTTACTGACTATAGCGTTGATGACAAGGCACTGCGCGTGCCCTGCACGGCTGATGAGTTCACATTAGAGATTGTGACCAAGATTATTCCAGAGGAAAATACGCGCTTAGACGGGCTTTATAAGTCCGGCGATACCTATTGCACGCAGTGCGAGGCGCAGGGGTTCCGCAGCATCACATATTATCCAGACCGCCCCGACGTTATGACGACCTTCACCACCCGCATTGAAGCCGATAAGGCCGCCTACCCCGTGCTTTTGGGCAATGGTAATTTGACGGATAGCGGCGATGCCGAAAATGACCGTCACTTTGCCGTTTGGGATGATCCTTGGAAGAAGCCTTGTTATTTGTTTGCGCTGGTTGCGGGTGATTTGACGCGCGTTCATGACACGTACACCACGATGTCTGGTCGCGAAGTTGATCTATATATCTACGTTCGTCCAGGTGATGAGGGCCAGTGCGCGCATGCGATGGAATCCCTCAAAAAATCGATGAAGTGGGAAGAGGATGTTTACGGGCTGGAATATGATCTTGATATCTTCAATATTGTGGCCGTTAGTGACTTTAATATGGGGGCGATGGAGAATAAATCGCTCAACATCTTTAACACGGCCCTTGTTTTAGCGCAGCAGGAAACCGCGACTGACACTGACTTTATCCGTGTTGAGAGCGTTATTGCGCATGAATATTTCCACAATTGGAGTGGCAACCGCGTTACATGCCGTGATTGGTTCCAGCTATCGCTTAAAGAGGGTCTGACGGTGTTTCGTGATCAGGAGTTCTCTGCGGATATGAATTCCAGAGCGGTGGCGCGCATTGATGATGTGCAGCATCTGCGCCGCTTTCAATTTGCGGAGGATGCGGGGCCGCTGGCGCACTCTATTCGCCCCGATAATTACATTGAAATCAATAACTTCTACACCATGACCGTCTATGAAAAGGGCGCGGAAATCATTCGTATGTTCCATACTATTTTGGGACCGAAGAATTACCGCAAGGCCACAGACCTCTACTTCTCTCGCCATGATGGTGAAGCGGCAACGTGCGAGGACTGGATTAAATGCATGGAAGAGGCTTCAGGTGAGGATTTCAGCCAGTTCCGCCTATGGTATGAACAAGCAGGAACGCCGGAGGTTAATGTGGAGTGTACGTATGACGAGGCGGCGAAAAGCTATAAAATTGAGCTATCGCAGAGCGTTCCGGATACGCCGGGGCAGGCAAATAAGAAACCGATGCATATTCCGGTGAAAATCGGGCTTTTGGACGCCAGTGGAAGTGACGTTGAAAACATAACTCATCACTTGAAAAAAGATACGGAAGTTATTGAATTTAATAACATTAGTCAAAAACCAACTCCGTCTATATTGCGTAATTTTTCAGCGCCTGTACGTCTCAACACCAACTTGAGCGATGAGGAGCTTTCCTTCCTTATGGTGCATGATAATGACGGATTTAATCGCTGGGAATCTGGTCAAAAATACTACTTACGAGTAATTGACCGTTTAATTGATGGAAAAGCTGACGTTCCCGATGAATTCCTTACTGTTTATGGGCAGCTTCTCGATCGAGCGCTAGATAAAAACAGCGATAAGGCACTGTCAGCAAGGGCGATAAGCATTCCTGACATTCCCACCATAAGCCTGAACCGTGACATAATTGACCCTCAAGCCATTCACGAGGCGCGCGAGAGATTGATTGGCAAAATAATAGACGTACACGGCTCTACTATCGAAAAAATCTATGCAAATAACAAAATAGCATCGAAATTTTCAATATCACCAGAAGCCATGGGGCAGCGCGCACTTTGCAATACGGCAATGCTTTTAATGTCAAATAACCTTACCGAATCCGACGCCGCCCGCGCATGGGAACATTATAGTCACGCAGACAACATGACGGACCGCATGGCTGCGCTGTATCTAGGTTGCGCGCTTGATGGGGAGATTCACGACAAAATTGTTGGTGATTTTTATGAGCGATATAAATCTTACCCGCTTGTGATTGATAAATGGTTTAGTGCGCAGGCGATGATACACTTGCCAAAGACAATCCAAACTATTAAAAAACTCAAAGAACATACTGATTTTAATATCAAAAACCCGAATAGAGTTCGCTCCCTTTATTCCGCATTTGCGATGAATAATCCGGTGCGTTTTCATGCGGCGGATGGTTCGGGATATGACTTCTTGACGGATGGGATCATTGAACTTAACGCCATCAACCCGCAAATTGCAGCGCGGCTTTTGACGCCGATGCGTGATTGGAAGCGCTATACGGAAGATAGGCAGATTATGTTGAAAGCGGCGCTGGAGCGTATATTGGCGCAAGATGATTTATCGCCCAATGTATTTGAGATTGCCAGCAAAAGCCTGAAAGATTAGGAAGCGTGCCGGATTTTTCACTAGAAGATAATATTGAAGGCAAGGTTTGCGGCCTGGATGAAGTTGGGCGCGGGCCGCTTGCTGGGCCAGTGGTTGCGGCGTGCGTGTATATTCCGAATGATGTGCGCGCCCTGCCCTTTACCCTTGAGCTTAAGGACAGCAAGAAGCTGTCAAAGCCTAAGCTGGCGGAGCTTTATGAGCTTATTATAGCGCATTGCCCCTATGCCATTAGCGAGATGTCGCCGGTGGTTATTGATGAGGTTAATATCTCGCAAGCGTCGCTGCGCGCTATGGCGGAGGCGCTTTCGGGCATGCCCCTGCCGCTTGACCATGCTTTGGTTGATGGTAACCGAATGCCGCAGGGGCTTATCTGCCCCGCCACCACCGTTATTAAGGGTGATAATGTTTCTAGCTCCATTGCCGCGGCGTCGATTGTGGCGAAGGTACATCGTGACCGGATCATGAAAAAACTGGCGGAAGAGCATCCATATTATGGCTGGGAAAGTAACGCGGGATACCCGTCACCCCAGCATTTAGCGGGAATTGATGCGCATGGCATAACGCCGCATCACAGAAAAAGCTTCGCGCCCGTCAGAAACTTTATTGAGCGCGGAACAACAAAGAAAATCGCCTGAAGCCGCACTCAGACTCGCTTTCGACTCACATTCATCACATAAAGATTCACAGATAACGCATTGACTCCATTGCGCGAATCCACTTTTTTTCTTGACGCAGAATCCATTTTGACTCATGATTCGATGTTCTTAAAAAATGGAGAGTAAACAAATGTCGAGTCAAAAAACAAAACCATTCACAGATAAAGATGTGAAGAATAAGGTGCTGACGGGGAATTGTGTGGAGCTTATGCGCCGCATAGAAAGCGAAAGCGTCGACTGTATTTTTGCCGACCCTCCCTATAACCTTCAGCTTGGTGGTGATCTGCACCGCCCAAATAACAGCAAGGTTGATGCGGTTGATAATGACTGGGATCAATTTGATAGCCTTAAAGCGTATGATCAATTTACGACGCAGTGGTTGAGCGCGGCGCGTGATTGTTTGAAACCCGATGGCAGCATTTGGGTGATTGGCAGTTATCACAATATTTTCCGCCTTGGATACATATTACAGGATTTGGGATTTTGGATTTTAAACGATGTAATTTGGCGCAAGAGCAACCCGATGCCGAACTTCCGTGGTCGTCGCTTTACCAATGCGCATGAGACTATGATTTGGGCGTCGAAGTCCGAGAAATCGAAATATTACTTTAATTACGACTCTATGAAGGCGCTGAATGAAGATTTGCAGATGCGCAGCGATTGGTACCTGCCGCTTTGTACGGGCGGTGAGCGCATTAAGGGTGATGACGGCAAGAAAGCCCACCCTACGCAAAAGCCAGAGGCGTTGTTGAGCCGGGTTATTCAGGCATCCACGCGTAAGGGCGAGGTCATTATGGACCCATTTTTTGGCACCGGCACGACAGGCGCGGTGGCAAAAAAGCTGGGGCGTGAATTTATTGGCCTGGAGCAAGACGAAACCTATGCCAAGGTGGCGAAGACGCGCATTGATGCGATTGATCCACTTAAGGATATATTGGTTGATGTGCAGCCCAAGCGCGAGAAGCCGCGCATTCCGTTTGGATCATTGATCGAGCAAGGCTTGCTGAAACCGGGCGCTATTTTGACAGACTCAAAGAAAAAGCATTCTGTGACTGTGCACGCCGATGGATCTGTTATGGCGCAAAATCGAATTGATGATGTGCGTGGATCCATTCATAAGGTTGGGGCGGCCGTGCAAGGCGCGCCATCATGCAATGGCTGGACCTATTGGCATTATGAAGATAAGGGCCAACGCTTGCCGATTGACCATTTGCGAGAGCAAGTGAGATCACAAGCGGCGCAGCAATAAGCTGCGGGCTTTATTACTCAGTTTTTAATTGATTTAAGCTTTCTTGAGAGGTCGCTTTCTTTTTATGAGCAGCCTTTTCGGCTTCGTATTCCGCGATGTACTGCATTTCCAATGGAGAGCGGGTGCGGTTTTTACGGAAGTTTTCCTCGTAGATCATATTGTATTTATTTTGATCGGAATAGATCTCGATCCCTTCTAAAACGCCAAGTACATGGGCGATGAATTCACCTTCTTGGGTTCTAACCTCACCCTTGGAGGCAAATACTTTTACCTTCATCACCAGATAAGCGTCGCGCGTCATGAAAACGTTACCGCGCCTTGATTGCTGGTTTTTGTTCAAAGCCTTAAAGCGCTCTAGCTTTTCAGAGATAAAGCGGTTGGCGATTTCGGGCTCTAGTGCGAATGAGCTAAATTCAAATGGGCGGCTCAGTTCAACCATTAGGCCGCGTGGGTATCCTTCGATAACTTCGCGCTTGCCACATATTTTAAGGCGAGAATCAGAGGCGCGCACTTCAAAGCGGCGGGTGTTTTGAATTTGATATTCCTCAAATACTTCGAATTCTTTTTTGCCAATATCATATTCACCGAGCCTGAGTGGTTGGGTGAATTGAAAGCGCAGTGGGAACTTTTTCTTATTGGCCTCGATATAGCTTTTGGTGGATTCGCGCACCTGCAGCCATTCAAATTCATGATTGAAGTAATCATTATAAATCTCACACTCATTAATCATCATGAAATTATCGAGATGCACGGTGTTGTCGAGATTTAGGCGGGAAATGGCCCAGTATAGCTGGGAGAATTTTTTCATTGTGGGTTCTTCATATATGAAGATTCTTTGCTCGACTTCGTTTGTTGATGCATGTGCGTTGTTTAACCCTACGCACAGAGAAGCCGCGGCTAGTAATATCGCTAATGGCTTAGTGAATAAGCGCATAAAATGAAGGCTCCTCTTTATTGACTTAACAAGCGTGAATCTACGCGAAACAACTACTATTAAGTATAAGTCTTGGCAGGCTTATCTGCAACTTCCCTTGGTTATTATTTGAGGAAAAGCTTCACAGCCTTTTTGAATACGGTGGGGAAGTCGGCGGCGTTTATGCCCGATATAGAGCGCCACTGGTGGTCTTTTGAGGGGATTAACGACGTTGTGGTTACTGTTTTAAGGGGCAATTCTAGATCAATCTGGGTGAAGCTGTGATGGATTTTTTCGCCTAAATCCGTGGAGTTTTGGTCTTTTAATAGGTCAAGCGGGATTATGCCCTGCCCCTTTTCTATCCATTCGGTTGTTGGCAGGGCCAGTGTGCCGCCCAGAAGCCCCTTATCAGGCCTGCGGTGGAGTAGCGCCTCTGCGTTATCGTTGGTGATCCAGTATATATCGCCATGCCTTTGTGGTTTTGGCTTTTTCTTGGCCTTGCGCGGCAGTGTGGCGGCGATGTCTAGCTTCAGCCCGACGCAGTGATCAGATACAGGACATAGAGCGCAGCGCGGGGTTTTGGCGATGCATGTGCCCGCCCCAAGATCCATAAAGGCCTGCGCCAGATCACCGGGGCGATCGGTGTAGCCGTCAAAGAATTTAGCGGCGTGCGCCTTTAGCTGCGGCTTTGATTTGGGCATGGGCTCTTCGACGGCGAAGGTGCGCGCCATGACGCGGTCAACATTGCCATCAACAACGGTGGCGGGCTTATTGAAGGCAATGGCGGTGATGGCGGCGCTTGTGTAATCACCAATGCCGGGCAGTTTTTTAAGCTCCGCCTGATTATTGGGGAATACACCATCCAGATCATTGGCGACGATTTTGGCGCAGGCATGGAGGTTTCTAGCGCGGGCGTAATAACCCAATCCTGCCCATGCGGCCATGAGTACATCGGAGCTTTCCGCGGCGAGCGCGTGAACGTCTGGCCATGTTTTTGTGAATTTTAGGAAATAAGGAATAACCGCGCCGACTGTGGTTTGTTGCAGCATGATCTCCGAAAGCCAAACGTGGTATGGGTCCGCCACCTGCCCCGGCAGCGCGCGCCACGGCAAGATGCGCCGGTTTTCATCGTACCAATTTAATAACTGTCCACGAAATTTTTCAATATCGTGCATTGAGCTCTTGTTGTTACGCTTGGTAATTGTCATAGTAGCGACCTAGCTCAAAATAAATAATAAAGAAGTGCAGTTCATTTTATGCGTCCGGTTTCAGAAGCCACATCACGAATCCTTAAACAAAGCTTCAATCGTAAGTATGTTGCTTTGGGGCGCATTGTAAATAACTGGCCGCAGATTGTTGGCGATAAATTGGCGGATAAAGCGCAACCGGTTAAAATTCGCTATCGCAAGACCGACAAGAAAAAAGCCCCCGAAGCGTCATTAGATATAGCAGTCAGCAGCGCCAATGCAACCTTGCTGCACTATCAAAAGGATTTGATTTTAGAGCGCATTAATCAGGTATTTGGCGAGCGCTGGATTACCTCTATCCGGTTTGTATCATCACCATCAAATGAAGGGCGCCCGATCATAAAAAAACGCGCAGCCCCCTTGACGGCAGATGAAAAAACGACACTATCCGGTATGGTCTCGCAAATATCAGATGATGATGTTCGTGAGCGCCTGCAAAAATTAGGACACGAAATATTATCGCAAAAGGATAAATAATGAAGGTAAATGCGAACACGTTGCGATCTGGCAATGTTATTGATTATAACGGCAAGCTTTGGATTGTTGTGAAGAACGAACTCAGTAGCCCCGGCAAGGGCGCGGCGGTGGCGCAGGTTGAAATGCGCGATATTCGCTCTGGTAACAAAGATAATGTTCGCTTTCGCACGCAAGAAACTGTTGAGCGCGTTCGCCTTGAGCAAGAAAATCATCAATATCTATATGACGAAGATAATGGTGCGGTGTTCATGCATACCGAAACATATGAGCAAATTACAATTGATAGAGAATTGATCGGTGATCCGGGTGCGTATCTTCAAGAAGGTATGATTGTTGAGGTTGAGAGCCATGAGGAAGAGCCGTTGGGCGTAAGGTTGCCTGATCTGGTTACCATGGAAGTTACCGAGTGTGAGCCTGTTGTGAAGGGCCAGACAGCGACAACATCCTACAAGCCTGGCTTGTTAGAAAATGGGTCAAAAGTTATGTTGCCGCCGCATATTGATGCGGGCACGCGCGTTGTTGTGAAAACCGAAGATGGCAGCTACGTCGAGCGCGCCAAGGACTAACCCCCTCGCCCGTATAAAGCATCCTTAATATACGCACAGTAAATCCTTTTCTTTTCGGTCTGGATGCGTTAGTTAATGTGCCTTGAATTAATAAGGATATAAAACCGATGGCTCGCATTACCCCCAACTTGAATATTATGATCCGCGCAGCAGAAAAAGCAGCGCGTGGCCTCATTCGTGATTTTGGCGAGGTTGAGCAGCTTCAGGTTTCGCAAAAAGGCCCAGGTGATTTTGTGTCAGCCGCCGACCGTAAGGCCGAGCAAGTTATATTTGAAGAGCTGCAAATGGCGCGCCCTGACTATGGTTTCCTGATGGAAGAGTCTGGCGAGAAAGAAGGTAAGGATGCCGATAATCGCTGGATCGTTGATCCGCTTGATGGCACGACCAATTTCTTGCATGGCATTCCGCACTGGGCGATTTCAATCGCACTGGAGCATAAGGGTGAGATTATTGCGGGCGTTGTTTATGACCCGATTAAGGACGAGATGTTCCGCGCGGAAAAGAATGAAGGTGCATTTGTAAGTCGTCGCCGCCTGCGCGTATCTGGTCGCACGGATCTTATGGATTCCGTTATTGGCACTGGCCAGCCCCGCCGCGCGGTGGAAAAGCAAGCCAAGTTCATGAAGGAATATGCTGCGGTGACTGCCGTTGCCCCCGCAATGCGTCGCTATGGCGCAGCCGCGCTTGATCTGGCTTATGTTGCCGCCGGTCGTTTGGACGGGTTTTGGGAGCGTGATTTGAAGCCCTGGGACGTGGCTGCGGGATATATTATCCTGAAGGAAGCTGGCGGGTTTATTTCTCACATTGATGATGATCGTAAAGACCCAGTGTTCACAGGGAATGTGCTTGCCGGAAACGATAAGATTTTCACCGACCTTAAAAAGGTGCTAAGAGCTGTATAAGAGCAGCTTTTAAAATGACACGATATACACACATACAATCTATCTTTTTGTTGAGCGCGTTTATGGCGCTGCTTTTGCCTGCCTATGTTTATGCGCAGGAGGTTGAGGTTAATCTGGATGTGCTAGAGGGCTATGCGCCGCCGCCGATGTTTGGCGAACCCACATCTATTGTTCCAGATGCACCCGCTGCCGCCCCTGCTAAGGTTATTGATACAACTTGGGGCTTTGTTCCAACCCCTGATAAAAAGCCGCCCTATTATGCGACCTCTTATGTGCAGCCGGTTCAGACCGCCAAGGTTGATGCCCCCGCCAATAAAGATAAATCTAACTACCGCGCGGATGCGAATTTCGTTGATGAGGTGCGCAA
>CAKZMN010000111.1 GCA_937128575.1 uncultured Alphaproteobacteria bacterium
ACAAATCTTATTATCGCGGGCAACACAATCACATCTGGTGATGACGGCATTGACGTTAGCGCGGTGAAAAATGGCGCAGGCGTAACAATCGGTGGCATGGGCGCATATGATGACCCTGCAACACCGGCTGAATTCCGCGGCAACCGCATTACGGCGGATGATGATGGCATCGAATTTGATGCAGGCATCGACGCATTCGTATCAATCGAAAGCAACCGCATCTCTGCGGGTAGCGACGGTATCGCAATCGAAGACCAAAAGCCGGGCAACGTAACAGGCGTTTCAAGCAACGCGACTGTACAGATTATGGGCAACCAAATTGGTTCCGAAGGTTCGGACCGCGTCGGCGATGATGGCATCGACTTTGATGATGCAATCACGGGTAAATCAACTGTAACAATCGCGGGCAACACTATTGGTCGCTCCAGAAGATATGCAGGCGATAACGGTATTGAATTTGACAGCATCGAAGGCGGCGCGACTGTAAATATTACAAACAACCCAAGCATTCGCACGTTTGATAATGGTATCCATGTTGGTGGCAAAATTGAAAACGCCACATTGAATATCACAGGCAACAACCACGGCATTCACGCTGGTCAACACGGTATCTACTTTGGTGACGAAGTAACGTCAAATGCCAAGGTAAATATCCATGACAACATTATCTCCGCCAATGAAGATAGCCGCGATGGTATCGGCGGTAACGGTATTCACTTCAATGACGAAGTAAATGCCAACGCTGACGTAAATATCGGCAACGGCTCTGGCGGCACTCAAAATGTTGGCGGATCAAACGTGATCAATGGCTATAACGGCATTGTATTTAACGATGACATTTATAACTCAGCCAGCGTTGATATTGACGGCAACCGCATTGGTTTTGATGCAGATGCATTTACTGGTCCATACTCAAATGATCGCCTAAGCGCAAACGGCATCAAGTTCAGCAATATCTATGATAGCGCAGAAATCATCATAACCGACAACCACATCCGCGCAGGCGAAGATGGCGTTCAGTTTGATGGTCAAGTGTATGGTAAGGCTGATATCTTAATCGGCGGTAAGGCTGGCGACAAAAACACAATCAATGCATTAAATAACGGCATTGAATTCAATGAAGATGTTTCCGGAAACGCGCTTGTTGAAATCAGCCACAATGACATTGATTCAACGCTCTCCGGCATTCGCTTCGAAGGTGACGTATCTAACGTGGCCGCTGGCGGTGTAAGCCAGGAAGAAATTCTAATCACCAATAACGACATCGATATCTACGGCGCAGGTAGTGGTATTAATTTCGCTGGCAACGTCAGCGATAACCGCCACGACACGCGGATCGCGAATAACGATATTCTGGTGCGCGATGGTTTCTTTGATAGCGGTAAGCACGCCATCCACTTCGAAGGTGACGTGAATGACGCCAGCGTTTGGATCGTAGATAACGACCGTTTATACGGTAATCAAGACGGTATCGCATTTGATGGCGACATTGAAAATAACGGCCGCGTTCGTATCCACAACAACACATCCATCATTGGTGAAGACCAAGACGGTATTGATTTCAGTGGCGACATCACAAGCGGCAGTTTCGTGAGCGTCAATGGCAATGACGAGATCAAGGGCCAGACATCTGGCATTCAATCATCATTCGATAACGGTATCGAAATTGCTGGTTTGAATGACGGTCGCATTCAAATTTTGAATAACGTTGATATCGCCGCTGCCGATCATGGTATTGCGATCTTCGGTGACATTACAAACGGCTCCGATGTAGATATCCATGACAACATTATCATGTCTAACACCGATGGCGGCCGCGATGGCGCAGGTATCTGGTTTGATGGTGAAGTAACAAACTCCACAATCAACATTGGTGATGGCGCACTAAATAGTAACCCATCCAACATTATCACTGTTGGTTCAACACGCTTCAGCAACGCTAGTGGCCTAGACGGCATTCACTTCGACGATACAGTCGGCACAGGCGCAGAAGTCTTGATTGATGGCAACCGCATTGGCGATGAAAAAGAGGGCATCACGGATGATGGCATTCAATTCGCCGCCGTTAATGGCGACGCTGTTGTTGATATTACAGATAACCGCATTTACGCGAACGATGATGGTGTATTCTTCATCGACGAAGTGTCCGGTTCTGCCAAGATTACAATCGGCGAAACCAAAACGGACGCAGATGGTAACGTGATTAACGCAGGTGATGATGCAATCGAATTTTTCGATGACGTTACCGGCGCTTCACAAATCATCATTCTAAAGAACGAGCTATTCGCACGTGATAACGGTATTGAGTTCAGCGGCGAAACAAGCAACGCTGTCGCAACGCCGGTTCCAGAAGGTGACATTTCAGCCGATATCTTCATTGGTCAAAATGACATCTACGGCACCAACAACGGTATCAGCTTCGAAGGCGAAGCCTCTGGTCGCAACCACGCGATCCGAATTACCCGCAACACAATCAACGGTGATAACGGCAATGGTATTCAGCACACGGGCGGTATTTCCGGCGCGAAGCTGAGAATTATTAATAACCAATCAATCATGGGCGATGAAAATGGCATCTTGGTTGAGGGATCCATGGGCACAGAGGGTAGCAGAAAAGCTTTCATCGAAGTGTCCCGTAACGACCTTATACAGGGCGGCAGCGGCGATGGCGTTCACATCGAAGATTACGGTTTCTCTGGTGCGAATATTGAACTAGTGGAAAACAAAATCGAGTTCGGTCAAGACGGCATTGAAGTTAGCGCTTATTCAGCTGAGGTTCTTGTTGATCAAAACGAAATCTCAAATGCGGGACAAAACGGTATCTTGCTAAACGCGAAAGGCAGCCTGTTCATCGAAAGCCCGGAAACGGATTTCGAAACAACGGCCTTCCTCGTGGACAATACGCAAAATATTGCTAACGGACCAAGGGCTATCGCGTTTGTAAGCACAGGTTTCGATGGTGAATTCAACTCCGTAACATCAAACAACATTGTGACCGAATCAGGCTCAAACGGTTTGAACGTACAGGGCGAAACACACGATAGCGTTGTCGTAGAAGGCAACACCTTCACTGATAACCTAACGGGCGCGCGCTTCGAAAGCGGCGCGGTTGATGTCAGCAATGTTGATAATCCGAATATCTTCGAAGTCACACCAGACTTCGTTGTACCAACCGATGAATTCGTAACCGGTATGCAGTTTGAATTGGCAAACTCTGGTGCGCCAACAAGTTTGACTATCGTTGATGAAACATTTGGTACAACTGAATTCACGGGTTTCTCTGCTCTTCCTGTAAATGACGCGTTCTATGCGCGTTTGGAAGATGGGGCAATCTTGGACGCGCTAGGCAACGTGATCGAAATTGACGGCACGTTCTCAAGCTGGGATGGCCTAGTGCCAAACGCACAGGGCAATATCCTGAGCGCTACAGACCTGGCAGTGATTGAAAATCGTTTGTTCGATGCCGATGACTCGCCAGCAAATCAGCGCGGTCAGATTTTTGTTGGGCGTGTTCCACAGGGTCTTGAAAACATCGAAGACTTCTTCCAAGAATTCGATCAGTTTGGCGGTGCATTTAACGGCTTGAATGTAAGATTACTTGGCTTGCCTTCAATCGGCGGCGCGGGCGGGGCAGCACCATTTAGTCTCGCAAATATCGAACCTGCCGCGGGCGAGGAAGGTAGCGATCCTGAAAGCTTGGCAAATCTAGAGCCTGCCGCTGGTGGCGATGATGCCTCGGCTGCATGTTGGGGCGACGCGGTAAATGCCGCCGCATCCGGCGCACCGGTAAGCTACGACTTCGGTGGTTCATTCGAAGAAAGCCTCGTTGACGCATCAAGCTGTGGCGCGCAACAATAGGCGGCGCATGATATATAAATTAAGTGAAAGCTCTACCATTTCGGTGGAGCTTTTTACTATATGTACAAAACCAAATGATAGAGCTATAAAGGCAGTACTCTTTGTTTTATATAAATTGCGTGACAAGTGCTTGCGTTCACGTAATTTTCTGTCAAAATAGAGCAATTGGCTTTGACCAAAAGATTTAAGTTTTAAGGACGAATAATGTATCACGATGAAAATTGGAATCCTGTTGAGGGCGAAGAGCTCACTGGTTTTCTGGATCAAATCAATCCTATTGATGGAAAATATAAAGTATCCGCAGACAGCACCAAAGTTGAATGGCGTATGTTGCCCTTCTACGAAAGCGTTGCTCTAATTCGTGTGCAGGACCCAAATTGGGTGAATAAAAAGCTGACGGTTTATTATCTAACGGATCAGGGCAATCTGTTCCGCCTCAATGGTACCTCCCCGCCAATTCACGAAGTGAACGCGAAGGCGCCGATCAAAATTACCGATGATAACGTTCTTGAATATCTACAGTTCTTCTGTTTCTTCGTGCGCGGCGAGGAAGGCCCATTCTATGTGGCTGAATCAATGGATGATCCCAACATGCCCGCCGATATGGATGACACAACCCGCTCCGTGGTTGAGGGCACAATTCGCCCGGCTTCTTATGAGGGCAAGAATGATCAGGGGCATTACCTCTGTGATGCGGTTGTGTTCTATTCAAACGCGCTTTTCATCGCAAACTTCGCTGTTCAGCCTTCTGGCATGATTGAAATGCTTGATGATGAACCGATTGCGGCTGATTTACCAACCAAGATCGAAGTTCCCGTTTCTTAAAGACTGTTTTTAGTCTCTTTTACGCATGCATCCCGCATGAAGGCTTTATCTCGCCTTCATTTTCGTGTTTAGTGCGAATGTAATGAGTGCATCAAAATCAAAAATATACGATGTCGCAATTATTGGCGGCGGTCTTGCGGGGCTAACCCTAGCGTGCCTTTTGGGGCAGGTTGGTGTGTCCGTTGCATGTATAGACCGCGCGCCTAAAAAAGTAACCAGCACTAAAGACTTGCGCACCACTGCTATATCCTACGGCTCCTCTAAAATCTTGGATCAGGCTGGCATTTGGCCCCTAATGAAGGGCAAAACCAGCGCCATAGACGATATTCAAATCCTTGATGGTCAATCATCTATATTGCTCAACTTCCTCAGCGCGGAAACGCAAGGCAAAAGCTTCGGCTGGATCGTTGAAAACACAGAATTGCGCGCCGCGATGATGAAAACGCTAAAGGGCTTAAAAAGCGCCGCCCACATCCCGGACACAACAATTACTGATTTTACAGTGAATGATGACCACGTGACCTGCCAAACAGGGACAGACAAGCCGATTAAGGCGCGCCTGATCGTGGGGGCGGACGGTCGTGGTTCATTCACCCGCAAATGGATGGACGTGCCTGTGCGGGAGTGGAATTACCAGCAGCGCGCGGTCATTTGCACCGTTTCCCATGAAAACCCACATAATAACGTTGCCGTTGAGCATTTCTGGCCAGAGGGGCCCTTTGCCGTACTTCCAATGGCCGATGATAAAAAGGGCGCGCATCGCTCCTCCGTTGTGTTCACTGAACACGGGCCGGATAGCGCATCTTTAATGCATTACACCGATGAAGAATTCGAAATGGCGCTTGCTGCGCGCTTTCCGGAGCGCTATGGCGATATCAAACTGGCCAATAAACGCGTGGCCTACCCGCTCGGCCTTGTCCACGCCAGCGCCTATATCGCCCCGCGCATGGCCTTGGTCGCCGATGCCGCGCACGGCATTCACCCCATTGCGGGGCAGGGGCTAAATCTGGGTTTCCGCGATGTACGCGAGCTGGCCTCCCTTATTACCCGCGCCCATGAAAACGGCGCTGATGTTGGAAATAACGATCTGCTAGAGACCTATCAACGCCGCCGCCGCCCCGATAATATGGCGATGGTCGCGATGACGGACGGCCTTAATCGCCTGTTTTCAAATAATATTCCGCCTGTACGTCTCTTGCGCCGTGCGGGGCTGCGTCTTGTGTCAAAGCTGCGCCCCGCTAAAAAATTCTTCATGAAGCAAGCTATGGGCGACAGATAAGGGCTGCAGGGCAGGTGAACAGCGATATTGGCGGAGAATAGAAAAAATTATTTATGTCCCCAGCTTTTGTTGACAGATTATCCAATACCCGTTATAAACCCCCCTTAATAACGAATTACAAGAATTTGCGCGCCGAAATACTGGTAAAAACCGATAACGGCGCAAACTAAAAGGTGTAGATAAGATGAAACGTACTTTCCAACCTAGCCGCATCGTTCGCGCCCGTCGCCATGGCTTCCGTTCACGTATGGCCACAAAAAATGGCCGCGCCATTCTTGCGCGCCGTCGTGCAAAAGGTCGTAAGCGCCTGAGCGCTTAATTAAGCGCTCGGCCTGAACAGGTCGATGCAGGCAAGTAAAGCACAGCTTAAAACTCTTACGCGGATCAAAAACCGCGGTGATTTCCTTAAAATTCAAAGCAAAGGCCAAAAATGGGTTTCCCATGGCCTTATCCTGCAAATTATGCCCAATGATTTGGGCCTAACGCGCGTGGGTTTCACCGTCAGTAAAAAAGTATCCAATTTGGCGGTAAAACGTAACCGCGTTAAACGCCGCCTGCGCGCGGTGGCAGCCGATATTTTACCGCTTCATGCCAAACCCTCTTGTGATTATATCCTTGTTGGCCGCGCCTTAAGCGCGACGCGCCCCCATGAAACGCTATGTGACGATCTAAAGTGGTGTTTGCGCAAAACCGGATATGATAAAGAGGGGGCATGAGCATTTTTCGCCGCGCTGCTAAGGCGCCCATAAAGCTATATCGCTTCGCTATATCGCCGCTATTTAGCTCCTCTTGCCGCTTCTCGCCCACATGCTCGACCTACGCGCTGCAAGCGATTGATCGCCACGGCGCTTTTAAGGGAATTTTACTCAGCGTGCGCCGTATTTTGCGCTGTAATCCATGGCATAAATGCGCCCATATCGACGAAGTGCCAGAAAGGTTTGATTGGGCGGCGCTGATCGGCTATAAACGCGGGATACTTAAAAAAGACCAACCCTAATTTTAAAAACAAGGCTGCGCGGTACAATCATGCTATTCGGTAATAACAACAATAATAACGATCAAATGGACCCCCAAGATCTGAAGAGGCTCTTTATCTTCTTCGTACTCGCGGTGATGGTGTATTTCAGCTACGACCATTTCGTTCTGGCACCGCAAAAAGAAGCCTTAAAACAGGTACAGCAAGCCGAAGCCGTAATGGCACAAAAAGAGGCCGTTCAAGTCGCTAAGGGTGAAATCGCGCTAGAGCCCTTGCCCCGCGAAGAGGTGGTAAGCGAAGGTCAGCGTCTAGTGATTGAAAATGAACAGCTGCGCGGATCTTTATCTCTAACGGGCGGGCGCATCGATGATGTGGCGCTGAATGAATATTTCGAAACCATCGAAAAAGATGAAAATATTCATGTGCTATCCCCCAATCAAACAAAATACCCACGCTATATTGATTATGGTTGGGTCGCAGCGCAGGCTTCGACAACGGTGCCTGATGCAAAAACCACTTGGCGCGCTTTTGGCGGCGACAAATTAACGCCCGAAACCCCCGTGACATTGGTGTGGGATAACGGCAAGGGCCTTCGTTTCGAACGCATTATTTCAATTGATGAAAACTATATGTTCAACATCGAACAGAAG
>CAKZMN010000112.1 GCA_937128575.1 uncultured Alphaproteobacteria bacterium
AGAAATAGAATCTAAAATACTTGATGCTTATCAATTAAAAGATAAGTGGAATAAAGCAACCATCGACCAACTAGATAAAGCTTTGGACGGCATGGGCGACCCTAATATCCGCTATACAATCATTAAAGCTTACTACGACAAGGAATTTGGTGAAGATCTTCAGGATATGGGGTGGGCAGCTGAGCCTTAACTATATTTGCTATTTCCATTCAAAACAGGGCCCGCTATTGTGGGCCTTAATTTTTGCCAAAAAGGAACACGCTCTATGAATTACCTCGTCTTAATGCGCCACGGTCAAAGCGAATGGAACCGCGACAATAAATTCACCGGTTTTTATGATGCGCAGCTAACCGAGCAGGGCATTGAAGAGGCCAAAACCGCAGGCACAAAGCTAAAAGCGGCAGGTATCAGCTTCGATCAAGTCTTCACCAGCACATTAAGTCGCGCCAACATCACCGCGCGCTTGGCCTTAACTGAGGCCGGATATGAGCCATTGATTGAGAGCATGATCGCCCATGATGATCTGCGAGAGCGCGATTATGGCGATTTGGTTGGCTTAAACAAAGACGAGACCCGTGAAAAATACGGCAAGGAACAGGTGCACATCTGGCGCCGTTCCTATGATGTGCCCCCGCCAGGCGGCGAATGTCTAAAAGACGTCGTGGAAAATCGCGTGCGCCCATATTACGAAGCCAATATCGAAGACCTAGTCATGGAGCAGGGCAAAAACGTACTCGTCGCCGCGCACGGTAACTCCCTGCGCGCGATGCTTATCATCCTCGGCGTAGAAACCCCGGATACCATCAACCAAGCCGAAATCCCAACCGGCGTACCGCTCATCTTCGAAATTGAAAATGGTGAAATCCAAAAGCGTTATTTCATAGATTAAAAATAAGCTTGCGGCAAAATTGTTTGTCATATAAATTACCGTTATGAAATTAAGAAGAACTATAGGCGACATATCTACTCAGCAGCCTCTGCTAGAGCTTTTTGAACGTGAGATGAAGTCTTTCCTCAGGGGCGGTGATGCCACCTTTAAACTTGATTGGACCAATAGAGATAAGCCTCTAATCCATATCCAGCGCAAAGAACAGGTTGATCATAAAGAGAGGCAAACGCCCCAAATGATTATGAGGCGTATTAAAGGGCATTTAAGCAGCAAGTTTAATAAAGACGCTCAGCTCTTTATGTATTTAGACAAGACGAAGAATATCTTGCGCGTGGGTTTCGAAAAACCGGACGTCACTCAAACAACCTTTTCCCTTTAAAAGTCTTAGAACTAGCTCATGAAAAATTTTGACGCTGAGGGCCAAATCGGCCATTTGGAATATCTTGTAAAAACATTCGCACAAACGCTCGAAGGCTTCGTGCCGCAGCGCGGGGACTATGGCTATCATGGTGATAATAAAGTTTTGCGCGTTTATGTTGTGCCTACTGGTGAAAAATCCAAGTCTGACATTTCCATTAATGTACAAAACCTGCTGAAAAATATATTTAATGATCAGGAGTTATTCATGTACACCGAAAAACAAGGCGAGAAGCTCGTTATGTTTTTTGAGCCTTCTACTTTGTCTTGATAGAGCGTTTTCAAAATTAAAACTCTATACGAAAAAAGCGGACCCTATTGGACCCGCTTTTTTAAATTCTGTGTGATGCTGTCGTTTTAGCGACGAACGCCCAGAGACTCAATCAATGTT
>CAKZMN010000113.1 GCA_937128575.1 uncultured Alphaproteobacteria bacterium
CCATCTGGTGTGACGGGTATAGAGATTGCCGAATCGATTGCTAAATCTTTAGCGAAGGCCGCCATTGCGGTGACCGTTGATGGTCAGCAGCGCGACTTGGTTGATCCGATCAATGATAATGCGGCGCTATCTATTTTGACCATTGATAGCGATGAGGGCCTTGAGATTATGCGCCACACTGTTGCGGCGCAATTATTGGCGCGCGCGGTGAAGAATTTATATCCGGATGCGAAGCTTGCAATCGGGCCAACAATTGAAAATGGTTTCTATTATGATGTTGATTTTCAAAAGCCGCTTTCTTCTGAAGATTTAGAAGCCATTGAAAAAGAGATGCGCCGCATAAAAGAAACCAATGCGCCTATTGTGAAGAGTTTGAATAGTAAAGCGGACGCAATTGCGGCATTTAATGAGCGCGGTGAAGATTATAAGGTTGATATTGTTGAGCGCGCGCCGCAAGATGATAATTTCCAATTATATGCGCAGGGTGATTCTGGCTTTATTGATTTATGCCTTGGGCCGCATTTGCCGAATTTGAAGCATGTTGGTGTATTTAAATTGATGACGATTGCCGGCGCTTATTGGCGCGGGGATTCCAGCAAAAAGATGCTGACGCGGATATATGGTACGGCGTGGCGCAACGACAAAGAATTAAAGGCGCATCTTCATCAGTTAGAAGAAGCGGAAAAACGTGACCATCGCAAATTGGGCAATGAGATGGATTTGTTCCATTTCCAGCCAGAGGCGCAAGGATCCGTATTTTGGCATCCGAAGGGTTTCACCATTTATAATCAGATGGAGGGGTATATTCGTCGCCGCCTGAATAATGCTGGATATGATGAAATTAAAACACCTCAATTGATTGATAATAAGCTTTGGGAGGCCTCTGGCCACTGGGGTAAGTACCGCGAAAATATGTTTGTGGTGCCGGATGAAATCCCGAACACAGAAGATGATGGTCCGATTGTTAGTGACAAAGCGTTTGATAAATTAATGGCGCTGAAGCCGATGAATTGTCCGGCGCACGTACAGGTGTTTAATCAAGGCATTAAATCCTATCGCGATTTGCCTATCCGTCTTGCGGAATTTGGTTGTTGTCACCGTAATGAGCCGCATGGCGCACTGCATGGTTTGATGCGTGTACGTCAGTTTACACAAGATGATGCGCATATTTTTTGCCGTGAAGACCAGATTACAGATGAGGCGGTTGGTTTTTGTGATTTGTTGAAAACAATTTATAGCGA
>CAKZMN010000114.1 GCA_937128575.1 uncultured Alphaproteobacteria bacterium
GACAGCATGAGCGCAGAAAATTTAATCGCGAATATTGGCGAAAAAGCAGGCGCCTGTGAAATAACGCAGGCAGACAGCGCACAGTCTGCGATTGATAATATCACCGCCACCAACACAGATGCGGGGCGCATTTTAATCGCCGGATCACTTTATCTCGCCGGACACATCTTGAAAGAGCGCCGCAATAAAGCGCATAATAAAACTTAAGCGTGTAAAACGCCCCATATATAAAAATGGAAACAAAACATGGCGCATAAAATTGCACTCGTTGATGATGACCGCAATATCCTGACATCACTCACTATGGCTATGGAAGCCGAAGGGTTTGACGTCACGGCCTATAATGATGGCGAAGCAGCGCTTGAAGGCCTATTATCCGACACGCCCGAATTGGTTGTGTTAGACGTTAAAATGCCGCGCATGGATGGACTAGAGGTCCTCACCAAATTACGAGAAAAATCAAATGTACCCGTTATCTTCCTCACATCTGTTGATGATGAGGTAGATCAGGTTGTGGGCTTGCGCATGGGCGCCGATGACTACATCACCAAACCATTTTCACAACGTCTTTTGGTTGAGCGCATCCGCGTATTGCTACGCCGCCAAAGCCTGCAAGATAAAAGCGCAGGCGCGCAAGAAGAAGCGCCCAAAATCACGTTTGGCCACCTCGAACTAGATGATTCTCGCCATCAATGCAGCTGGAAAGGCACGGCCGTTAATTTAACCGTTACCGAATATCTGCTTCTAAAAGTCCTAGCAGAGCGCCCCGGACACGTAAAAAACAGAGATCAGTTGATCGATCTCGCATATGGTGAGAATATCTATGTAGACGATAGAACTATCGATTCCCATATCAAACGTGTACGCAAAAAGTTTAAAAAAGTTGATTCCGAATTTAATCAAATCGAAACGCTCTACGGAGTCGGATACCGCTACAAAGAAAAGTAGATGGTTTCGCCCGCGCGTGCCAGAAGCTGATCTTCCAGAGTTAGATCACTTGCTCGATCTATATTGGGGCGGGCCAGAGCGACGCATCACCACACTAACCACCCGCATCATTACCGTAAACGCCATCGCGCTTGTGATGCTGATGGTTGGTATTTTATTTATGGGGCAATATCACGCCAATTTGATCGAAGCCAAGCTGGAAACGTTCAATACTGAAATTGGCATTCTTTCAACCAGCCTGTCGCAAAACGTCATTGAAAACGAAACGCTTAAT
>CAKZMN010000115.1 GCA_937128575.1 uncultured Alphaproteobacteria bacterium
CCATCGGCCTCCACGATTACACCTGATCCTAGCGAGCTTTCCGCCTGCTGGCGCATTTGCCCGCCCATGGCGTTATTGCGAAAAAAGGGCGCAAAAAAAGGGTCATTTAAAAAAGGATGTTCGGCGCGCTTTGTAACGATTCGTTTCGTATATATGTTGACGACCGCGGGGGCTACCTGTTTCACGACCGGCGCGAAAGATAGCTGGATTTGCTCTGCGCTTTGCGGCACTTGCGCGCGCTCTTCCGTTTGCGCCTTTCCTGAGCCATTGAAGACAAGGAAGCCGCCAACAAACAGCGCTAGAACTCCTATGAAAATTCTGATAATCATGAGAAGAAATTTAGGGGCAATTGGATCAAATCTCAAGCCCTTAGCTTTATAAATTCAAAGGATCACTCCGATGAGCGAAAAAACAAAGCGTATCAACATATCTGATATTCGCGCGCATAAGGGAAAACCCAAGCCCCTTGTTTGCCTAACCGCCTATACGGCGCCTATGGCTGCGCGCCTTGATGCACACACAGATTTACTACTGGTGGGCGACAGTGTCGGCATGGCGCTGTATGGGATGGATAATACGCTCAAGGTTGATTTGGAGATGATGGTGCGCCACGGGCAAGCTGTCATGCGCCGCGCGGATACATCATGCGTTGTGATCGATATGCCCTTTGGCACATATGAGGAAAGCCCAGAGCTTGCCTATCGCAACGCGGCGCATATTATGCGCGAGACAGGCTGTGACGGCGTGAAGCTAGAGGGCGGCGTTGATTTAGCACCCACCATTCAATATCTAACCAGCCGAAAAATACCCGTGATGGGCCATATTGGTTTAATGCCGCAATCTGTTTTGAAAGAAGGCGGATATCGCGTTAAGGGCAAAACGCCTGAGAGCGAAGCGCAACTGATGGAAGATGCGCGGGCGATTGAAGAGGCAGGCGCTTTTGCATTTGTTCTGGAGGGCACAGTCGATAGCGTATCTCAAAAAATAACGAAAGAGAGCGGCGTTCCCGTGATTGGTATTGGCGCATCTGCCGCCTGTGATGGGCAAATTTTAGTGACGGAAGATATGCTGGGCTTACTAGATGGTCACACCCCCAAATTTGCGAAGCAATATGCGCAGTTAGGGGACGCTATTTCTGAAGCTGCCGCCCAGTACAAAGCAGAAGTGCAAGAGCGTAGCTTCCCCAGCGATGAATATCTTTATCACCGCCCCAAGGTCGTATCTTCGGATAAGAAAAAAGCCTGATGAGCCAAACATTCAACCCCAGCGATATTGCAATGCTACGCACCGACAAGCGCGCCAGCCTTACAGAAACCGTTCAACGCTGGAAATCGGATGGGGATAGCGTAGCGCTCGTGCCCACCATGGGCGCACTACATGAAGGGCATTTGTCTCTTGTGCGCTTGGCGCTTAAGGCTGCCGACCGTTGCGTGGTGAGTATATTTGTAAACCCCACCCAATTTGCGCCGCACGAAGATTTTGATAGCTATCCGCGCGATATAAGCGCCGACCTGCAATTATTACAAAGTGCGGGCGTTGATTTGGTTTATACGCCCGATGAAGCGGATATGTATCCCAGCGGCAAAGACAGCGCCATTAAAGCGGGCGCGGCGGCCAAGGGGCTGGAAACCGACTTCCGCCCGCATTTCTTTGATGGCGTCGTGAATGTTGTTCACCGCCTGTTTGATCATGCCCAGCCGGACTTGGCCGTGTTTGGTGAAAAGGATTATCAGCAATTAATGGTGATTGATGAAATGGTGCAGGCACAGAGCCTGCCAATTGAAATTACAGGCGCGCCGATTGCACGTGATGCACATGGCTTGGCGCTATCCTCCCGTAACGCATATTTAAGCGCAGAAGAGTTAGAGATTGCCCGCATGCTGAACCAAGCGCTTTATAAGGCCGCGCAAGACATTCAGGGCGGCGCAGATGCAGACGCCGCATGCGATGAAGCCAGCGCCCTTCTTTTGAACTGCGGCTTTGATAAAGTTGATTATGTGAGTTACAAGCCAGAATGGAACCGCGTTTTAATTGCTGCCCATATTGGCAAGACGCGCTTGATTGATAACGCGCCAACAACGCCGAGCACATAAAAAAAGCGGACCCGATTGGATCCGCTTTTGTAATATTTATATCTTTAAAGCTTTAGACTGCTTTTTTAGTGCCTTCAGGTGCTTTCTTCGGCGCCTGGTTTTTGGGGGATTTTTTATCCGCTTTTGTCTTTTTCTTTTCAGCTTCAGCTTTGTTCACTATCGCTTTTTTCTTCGCCTTTGGCTTTTCTTCTGCTGCTGGCGCTTCTGCTTCTGGCTCATCATCGAACTGAGTTGGGCCAGAGTCTTTACCCTTGGCATCAACATCACGATCAACAAGCTCAATCACGGCCATTGGCGCAGCGTCACCATAACGGTAGCCCGCTTTCATGATGCGTGCATAACCGCCGGGGCGATCTGCATAGCGCTCGGCTAGAACATCAAAAATCTTCTTAACCATGCCAACATCACGCATACGCGCGATTGCCTTACGACGCTTGCCCAATGATTTAGCAGGATCAGCGGCGCCTTGCTTGCCCATTGTGATCAATTTCTCAACATCAGGCTTAAGCTCTTTGGCTTTTGGAAGTGTTGTTGTGATTTGCTCATGCTTAATGAGTGCGGCGGCCATATTGGCGAGCATCGCTTTACGGTGTGAGCTATCACGATTTAGTTTTCTTTGTTTAATGCGGTGCTTCATGCGTCGCACTCCTTTCTTAAATTAACAGCGGCCTTAAACGTGTAAAGCCATCTTACTTAATCAGCGCCGCACTTGACCGAAGGTCTGTAACGGCGCTGGTTTTCGGGCACCCTGCCCTAAAATCGAATAGTGCTACCTAGAATGGCTCTTCTAGTTTCTTAGCTATTTCTTCGATGTTCTCTGGTGGCCAACCTTCGACCTGCATACCAAGATGCAGACCCATAACGGTTAGAACCTCTTTGATCTCGTTTAGTGACTTACGACCAAAGTTTGGTGTACGAAGCATGTCGCTTTCTGATTTCTGAACAAGATCACCGATATACAGGATGTTGTCATTTTTCAGGCAGTTTGCACTACGCACTGAAAGCTCAAGCTCTTCAACCTTACGAAGAAGGTTTTTGTTGAATGGTAGCTCTTCGCTCTCGTCTTTTTCTTCTTTAACTTCTGGCTCATCGAAGTTCACGAACACTTGAAGCTGATCTTGAAGAATACGTGCAGAGAATGCCACAGCATCTTCTGGTGTAATTACACCATTTGTTTCAATGCTAAGTGCCAATTTATCGTAGTCAGTGATCTGACCAACACGAGTATCTTCAACTTCGTAGGAAACCTTACGTACAGGTGAGAACACGCTGTCGACAGGAATAAGGCCAACTGGCGCTTCTTCCGGACGGTTCTGAGCAGCGGGGCGATAGCCCTTACCCATATCAACGGTCATTTCCATGTTGAATTTCGTACCTTTATCCAAAGTACAGATAACAAGATCAGGGTTCATGATTTCGATATCAGCGCCCGCTTCGATTTGCGCGGCTGTTACTTCACATGGACCTTCTGCGCTTAAACGCATTTTCTTTGGACCTTCAGAGTGCATGCGCACGGCCAAGGCTTTAATGTTCAAGATAATGTCTGTTACATCTTCGCGAACGCCCTCAATTGATGAGAATTCGTGCAACACACCATCAATTTGAACAGCTGTTACAGCCGCGCCTTGAAGTGATGAAAGCAAAATGCGACGTAGCGCATTACCCAATGTTAGACCAAAACCACGCTCAAGCGGTTCTGCAACAATTTTACCAGACATTTCGCCTGTTTCGTGAACGATGTCTACTTTTGACGGCTTAATTAGTTCTTGCCAATTACGTTGTATCAATGTTCGGCTCCTCTTTCTTTCAAATCTTTATATAATATATCACCATGCTTTTTAACATATTGAAATAATATAAGGGTGTTTCCTTTTAAGGATAATGCAAGATTTTTAATATAAAGTATAGGTGTTGTTTTACAAAAACACTCATCTCATCAAAAAGCGTCATTTCACCTTTGCCTAAAGATCTTTTCCACTGGGCGACTGCCGGTTTAGTGGGAAAATAC
>CAKZMN010000116.1 GCA_937128575.1 uncultured Alphaproteobacteria bacterium
CTGGATCGCCGCATAATACAGCTGAAAATCGAACGTGAAGCGCTTAAAAAAGAATCGGACAAGGCGTCCAAAGATCGTTTGATCAAGCTTGAAGAAGAATTGGATGGCCTAGAATCGAAATCCGCGGATCTCACCAGCCAATGGCGCGCCGAAAAAGAAAAGCTTAATACTGGCCAGAAATACACAGAAGAACTAGATCGCGCCCGCGTAGAGCTAGAGCAGGCAGAGCGCGACGGCAACTGGGCCAGAGCCAGTGAGCTTAAATATGGCACAATCCCTGATCTAGAGGCCAAGCTAGCTGAAATGCCTGAGGGCGAAATTACGCCAGAGCAAAAATCATCGCACTTAATCAATGAAGAAGTGACAGAAGAAGAAATAGCCAACATCGTCAGTCGTTGGACGGGAATTCCAATAGATAAAATGTTGGCAGGTGAGCGCGATAAGCTATTGAATATGGAGGATAATCTCCATAAGCGCGTTGTTGGTCAAAGTGAGGCCGTTATCGCCGTATCAAACGCCATCCGCCGAAGCCGCGCAGGCCTTCAAGATCCGCGCCGCCCTATGGGCTCATTCTTATTCCTCGGCCCCACAGGCGTTGGTAAAACCGAGCTGACTAAGGCTTTGGCTGAGTTTCTATTTGATGATGATCAGGCAATGGTGCGCCTAGACATGTCTGAATATATGGAGAAACACGCCGTCGCCCGTATGATTGGCGCTCCACCGGGCTATGTAGGCTATGAAGAAGGTGGCGCGCTTACCGAGGCTGTCCGCCGCCGCCCATATCAAGTTGTGTTATTCGATGAAGTTGAAAAAGCGCATCCGGATGTATTCAACATATTATTGCAGGTTCTCGATGATGGTCGCCTGACTGACGGGCAGGGACGCACAGTAGATTTCAGCAACACATTGCTGATCATGACCTCCAATTTAGGGTCTGAGCATTTAGTTGCGCAAAAAGACGGCGAAAGCGTTGATAAGGTGCGCGGCAAAGTCATGGAGGCTGTTCAAAAAGCGTTCCGCCCTGAATTCCTCAATCGCTTGGATGAGGTTTTGCTGTTCAAGCGCCTTGATCGTAATTTGATGACCGGCATTGTCGACATACAGCTGCAATATCTGCACGGCTTGCTCGCTGACCGCCATATTGAACTGAACGTGGATGAAAAATCAAAAGTCTGGATCGCTGATAAGGGGTATGACCCTGCCTATGGCGCGCGTCCACTTAAGCGCACCATTCAAACGCACTTGCAAAACAAGCTTGCGGAGATGATTCTACAGGGCGAAATTTTTGATGGTTCTACGGTTAATGTCACCGTTAAGGGCGGGGAGATCACCTTTACAGTTGTGCAAAAACCTAGCAATAAAAACGACAGCGCGGCAGACAAATCGGTGGCATAAAATCCGCCCATTGCGCCGCGCGCCAATTTCCGGTAAATTTAAACAATCGAAGCGCGTGATTCCTTCGCGCGCACCATTCAAGATTTAGTCAAATCATGTCACAACGCTTTATATTGCTTGCTTCTGTATTGTTACTCACATCATGCGCGTACGCGGTTGATAAACACATACAAGACTTAAAAATAACAACGCCGGGTGCGCAAGGCTCCGTCTGTTACGTCTATGTTGATGGCCTGCGCTATCGCGTGTACCCACCGCAGAGCATTACCGTTGATAATACCAAAGAAGATTTGGTCGTTGATTGTTTGGCCCCCGGCAATCGCCGTAAAAAAGTTATAATAGAGCCGCAAATCCCAGATAGCTTCTATGCAAATGCAGCCAATGGTTTTGTTGGCGGCGCTTTCGACGCGGTTTCTGGTGCGATGTATAAATTCCCAGCTGTGATCGAAGTTGATTTCACAGATGCTCCTATTGTGGCTGAACCACCGCCGGCACAAAATGACCCGGACATAAAACAACCGGAGGAGTATGTGTTGGAAGAGTTCCTGCCATCCAGCCCGCGTTTAAACTCTGATAAATTCGCCACGCCTACAAAAATTGAGCGTAAAGAGCGCTTCCAAAGGCAAGAGAGCAGCTATGTTGATCAGGATTTCAGCTTTGAAGGCAGCAATAATATGCGCGGCAAGGGCAACCTAGACGACGCTCCGCGTGTATATAGCCCGCCGATCGATATGTTTCCTGCGCAGCCCGCACCGGCAACATCAGATGGTCCCGTTAAGCTATTGCCAGAGGCGCAATACTAAGTGATTTCTAAAATTTAAACTTAAGATATGCGGCGCACATGCGTTATGCCGCCATAGATCTGCGCCAAATCAGCGACGTTTTCTAGCGCCGTGCTCATGTGACGTGATGTTGCGTTTAAAATCTCTCGTTCATCAATCATGATGCCGACATGGCGTTTGAAATAGACTAAATCTCCACGCTTTAAGCTTTCTATATCGCTCGAAATGGCCTCACCGATACGCGCCTCTTGATCTTTCGTGTCGCGCGGGCAGGGAATGCCTGCCGCCATTAGCGCGATTTGTACGAGGCCAGAACAATCAATCCCTGCCGCGCTACGCCCGCCCCAAATATAAGGTGCATGTTTAAACAGTAGCGCCGTTTCAACGAAATCAGGTGCAATATGATCAATCGCTACTAAATGCCCTTCAAACACCCACCCCTTATTCGCTAGACGTACAAAGCCATTATCCTTTTCATCTGTAACGCATACAGGAGAGCCAAAATACAGCGCGTGGCGCGGCGTTGTTTTGAAATCCGGCTGTTCATATAAATGCGTAACCGGAGCCGATATCTTTGCCTGTTTCTCTAAATGCTCACTAAGCAGAGCCTGCTCGACATAACCTTCATAACCATCATGCGTGCTGCGAATATGTGTCCAAGCGCCATTGCCGCCCAAAACCTCAACCGCTTCTCCATATAGCAACTCATTAGACGGCTCCGAAGACCCGTCAGCTGCGCTGCGTACCGTCACAAGCGGCGCGTGTATATGGAGGGTTCTGCTCATTTCTTTTTCTTACCGTATCTGCTTTCAAGCAAGGCAAACGCGCTGCGCAGACCCGTGTCTTTACCGCCCTTGGCTCTGCCTGGGCGACCTGATGTTTCCCACGCAAATGTATCAAAATGTAGCCACTCCGTTTTGCCATCCATAAATTGTTGAAGGAAGATCGCGCTATAAATCAAATCACCGGGCAGGCCAGCGCTATTGACCAAATCACCGTTACTATTTTGTACGTGTCTTTTGTAGTCTTGCCACAGGGGCATGCGCCAAACCGGATCATCAATATCCACCGATAAATTCTGAAGCGTGGCTGCGGTCTTGCTATCGGTTGCAAAAAACGCAGGAATATCCTCGCCAAGCGCGGCGCGCGCAGAGCCCGTGAGCGTTGCGAAATCAATAACCAAATCCGGCTTCGCTTCACACGCATAGGTAAGGCTATCGGCCAAAATCAAACGACCTTCCGCATCTGTGTTTGTGTTTTCAATGAACAATCCCTTGCGGCTTTTTATAATATCGCTAGGGCGAAAGGCTGGCCCGCTAATGGAGTTTTCAACTGCCGGCACGAGCACGCGTAAATTCACAGGCAGGTTCAGCGCCATCACCAACCACCCAAGCGCCAGCGCGTGCGCCGCACCGCCCATATCCTTTTTCATCAGCTTCATATACTGACCCGGCTTCAGGTTCAGACCGCCCGTATCAAACGAAACGCCCTTACCAACCAATGTCAGTTTCGGGTCGGTCTTCTTGCCCCACGAAAGATCAATCAAACGTGGGCGGCGATCATCGGCGGCGGCTTCACCGACCGTGTAAATAACGGGAAAGTTTTTCTCCAGCAATTTTTTATCCGCCGTAACGCTAATTTTGGCTTTGAATTCCTTCGCAACAAAACGCGCGGCATCTTCCAACTGCGCTGGCCCTAAATCATTGGCTGGGGTGTTAATCAGCTCCCGCAGCATATAAATACTACGCGCATAGGCCGTTACGCGTTTTTTATTCGCCTTCTCTGGCCAGCGCATAATGGCGGCCTTGGTCTTCTTCGCTTTGTAGCGGTTAAATTGATACCCCCCAAGCGCCCATCCGGTCAGGGCTTGCGTAATTTCTTCTTCTTTCAGTTTGGCGGTGCTGAGCTCAAAAACAGTCTTATCAATAAAGTCTTGAGAGAGCTGCGCCTTAATCTGATCCAGCGCGGCGGGCATATCGTAAATACCGATACTGTCTTGAACGAGCGCAAAAACTTTGCTTGGCTGCCCCTTAGCATTGCGCGTAATAAGCGCCAATTTACCGCCCGGCTTAAACCCCTGACTATTCGCCAGCGCTTTAACATCAGCCGCTTGCTTGGATAGCCAGCCTTTGTAATCTTTTTCTTTAACTAAAAAGATGCTTAAACCCTTAGGGGCTTTTTTCGTGGTGAAAGGCAGGGTGAATTTCAAATCATTCATAAGAGGGGCTCGCACAGCTTAGGGTTAATCCTATCTATGACTCTAAATGATGAAGAGGTGAAACTCTAGAGATCGCGGCGCTCTATGAACAGGAAAACGCGTTTTGTGCTACATGTCTTGCTTTAGCTCGAGGTGCTGATTTTTGTAAAGACTAAGAATAAAGGTGGCGCTGCGCCCAACATCTCTTAAGAAATCAAGGCTTTCTATGTTGCTCACATCATGTTGCGCCGCTGCGTTGTGAAAATTGATTATATTATCAACGCGCTTTTGTGATGCATCGTCCGTATAACTCACAAGAGCGTTGAGGAAAATGGAAGCCTCTTCACGCAGATAATAATTTTCCATCGGCGCAATCATTTCACTAAATTGAACGGCAATTTTTAAGCTTCGCTTGTGATAATCAAACAGCTTTCGATCATAACCGGCACATAAAGGCTTAATTACATTTTGATAGATCGTCGGCGCATGATCATGTAATTCATGATCAACGGTATGTGCCCACATTAATATAGATAGAGCGTCATAGTCATGGCGCATCGCTGCGCTTCTTAAATATTTAATTCCGGTTTCGATATTGGCGTCGGGGTGATCTTCCTGCGCCCCAATAATATGAAGCTGCGCTAACAAAGATTCGGCGCTTCTTATGCGCTCAATCTCAAGCTTGTTGCCTGAATTGAAGCGCTTCATGTACGACAATTCTCCGGTGTAATCCTGTATGTCGTATTCTTTAACCAGCATAGTGCACCCTCTAACGCAGTAATTGGCGCAAAAGTTACTATATTATGGCAATGTGTGTCAAATTTATAAGAAAATGGCGGACACGGAGGGATTCGAACCCTCGATAGAGCTATAAACCCTATACTCCCTTAGCAGGGGAGCGCCTTCAGCCACTCGGCCACGTGTCCTCACCTAAAGTGAAGCAATTGGAATATCAGAAAGGATACGCCAGATCAATTACTCATCCTATATTTATTCGGATTTCAGAAATTTTTTCAAATATACCGAAAGATCATCTTTCTTCTTAAATACAAAGTACTCATCCAGATACTGCATCTGCCAACCTTCGCGCGTGTAATAAAGCTTCAAAAACACGTAGCCCGACTTGTCTTGCTCATCGGCGTGGTTTATATGATTTTGCAAAAATATGTGGTCGCTATAGCCATCAACGAAACGAATTTCTGGGGTGTCGATATCGGCGAAATTATGACCGCTTTTGATTGTAGCAGTAAAAACCATAGAAGAGATGTAGCCCTCAATATCTTTTAGTTCAATCGAGATTTGCTCGTCATCGCCATCGCCAATGCCTTCAACGTTATCGCCGCTATGATAAATTTTACCGCTTTGATCTGCGCCGTTCTCAGTCTCGGCATTTACAACCTCAATCAAGCTTTCATTGGCATCAAATAGATAACAAGATAGATCCAGATCATGGTGAAGCGCCTTGCCCGTTATCGTATCGGCAATCGCGTCAATAATACCGCTTTCTTTTTCATCTTTTGGATCCCAGCCTAATCCGACAAAGACGCGGTGATGCGCCTCTTGCGTGACATTAACAGGGGCGATTTGATTTTTAGTGAGCTTGTTGTTGTTCATTTTAATCTAAATAATTTTCATCTTTAAGTTTCTTGTGCTGACCGAAATCTGAATTAACGACCAATAAAAAACCAAAGAGCAAAATAAGAACCGCCAATGTTGCGATGATTTTATAAAACAAATCTTCCGGCAGATGTACGTCCCAAATGCGCAGCATAACCAAAAGGGCACCTGCGCAAACAAGGGCAACAAACGAAAAGAAAAACGGTTTATGAAGTTTGTCGATCATGAATTTATCCT
>CAKZMN010000117.1 GCA_937128575.1 uncultured Alphaproteobacteria bacterium
TTCTATAAATACCTCTTCTTCAATTGGATTAAACATTTTTGAAATATTCTGAGTCAATGTACTTAATTCCTCTTTGCTCCCAAGGTTTTTTATTACGATTGCTCTTTGTTTAATTCCAGATTCACCATCTTGTGCCACCATTGGCCAAGTCTCAAAAACTTGGTGTCCTTTACTATTAATAAATTTGGAATTTCCATGTACCACTGGTGCTTGTGGAAATCTTGATTGAAGAAAAAATGGCTGAAAGTGGTGGTGACGCCAAGAGAAAGATGAAACAGAGGGGGGTTAAGATTGATGATGTTTCTGTGGACGACTTGCAAAAGGAAATTTTTGGAGAGGATGATGTAAAAATTTTAAAAGTTGGCAAGAGAGATTTCAGGAAAATTGTTGTGAGATAGAAAAGAATATTTTTTGAATAAATAAACGTGCCTTTTCTAAGATATTCATTAAACGAAATACCTAAAAGCCTAAAATTCCTTAATGCTTTTACATTTTCATAATCTAAACGCACTATAGCAAAATCATCAGTGTTTATGTATAATGTGCCTTTATAATCTTCTTTTCGTTTTGGTGCAAATGTTATTTTATAAACAAATTCACCATTTAAAAATTGATAATCTATAAGCTCGAATTCATATCTGTTAGATTTCTTAAGAAAATTTAAATACGAATCTTCAAACAGGAAACTACTCTTTTCTAAATTAGTAATAGAGTTTTTTCTATAATTTAAAAAATTCTTTTTTCTAGCTTGTTCTTTCTTTTTTTGTTCTTCGATTAAGGCTTTAGTTTGTTCTAATTCTTTGTCTTCTTGATTATCGCCAAATAAAGATGAATCTATTTCTTCTTTTGTTCCAAAAATTCCTGATTTAATTTTAAAATAAGAATCTCTTTTTATGCGTTTTTTAAAGATGTTATTAAATTTTTCTTCTAAGCCTTCAAATGTGGCTCCGGTGAAAATATAATCATCGGGCACATCTATATGGCGATAGGTCATGCCCATATTGTCGGGGATCAATTTATGTATCCGCGCATTGTGATTGATCGCCTCAGCTTCAACCAAAACATCTTTTACTTCCGCGCCATAAGCGCCCGCATTCATTCTTAACGCGCCGCCAACGGAACCAGGGATTCCAGATAAAAACTCTAAACCGCCAATACCATTTTTTGCGGCGGCTGATGCGACGCTGCCGTTTAGGGCGCCTGCACCGACTCTGATTTTTGTGCCACTTACTTCAATTGCAGAAAAGGCTTTGCCTAAACGGATAACACATCCGCGAATACCGCCATCACGAATGATGGTGTTTGCCAAACCGCCCAAGACCATAACGGGGTCATCAAAAGATTTTAAAAATTCAGATAAATCATCAAGGTCAGCTGGTTCAAAAAGCACATCGACCGAGCCACCACAACGAAACCAGCTATCTTTACCCAGCGGATAGTCCGGCGTTAATCGCCCCCTAACGCCTGGTAAAGTCACGCTGCGCTCCCTTTAGCCTTTTCTAGCGCAGCATCTAGCTCAGCGGGTAAATCGTAG
>CAKZMN010000118.1 GCA_937128575.1 uncultured Alphaproteobacteria bacterium
CAGAGTCGGCTACAATTTCAGCTTCGGCGGCGCAGGCTGAAAGCTTAACAAGATTGTTTAAATCGTTGGGCGTCTATTAATTCTCGTTTAATTGACGCCTCACCATGGGCGCTATGGTGAATAAATAATTATTTTAGACTACTGAACGCTGCCAATGCTCTATCACGTGATTGCTTTAAATCAACGATGGGGGAAGGATAAGTTTGGTCGAGCGCAACGCCAGATTCAAATAAGGTTTCGTCAGGAGCCTCCCACGGGGCATGTAAATACTTATCAGGAAGTGCCGCAATTTCCGGTACATATTTCCGGACATATGCCCCATCCGCATCAAATTTTTTACCTTGTGTCAGCGGATTGAAAATCCGGAAGTAAGGCGCCGCATCCGCGCCGCATCCGGCGACCCATTGCCAACTGGCACTGTTGTTTGCAAGGTCGGCATCAACCAACGTATCCCAAAACCAATCTTCACCGTGATGCCAATGCAGCAATAAGTTTTTCACCAAAAAAGAGCCCGCGATCATACGCACGCGGTTATGCATATAGCCGGTTTGCCACAGCTCTCGCATGCCAGCATCAACTATAGGATAGCCAGTTTGCCCTTTTTGCCAACGCTTTAGCGCGTCTGGGTCCTCGCGCCAAGGAAACGCGTTAAACTTGGCTTGTAAATTAGTGCGCGGAATATCGGGGAAGTGATAAAGCAAATTATTTGAAAAATCACGCCATCCAAGTTCTCTAAGAAAATGTTCACCGTCTTTTTCTATATGCTCTGCCACCATGACGGGCTTGGTTGCGTGCCAAACTTCATTGGGCGAAATTTCTCCATAATGCAAATGCGGAGAAAGCCGAGATACATTATCAGCCGCGGGATGATTGCGACCTTCTTTATAATCGCGAAGCCCATTATGTAGAAAATGAAGCAATCGTTTTTGCGCGCCGCTTTCTCCTGGCTCCCATTCTTTTTCCATTGTTTTGTGCCAAGGAATTTGGGGCATCAAATTCAAATCGTCTAATGATAATATGCTGTGCGCTTGTAAGTTAATATTATCGGGTTCGGCTAGGGGCGTGCGTGGTGGCGGTGAGTTTTCTAAGCATCCTTTTTTATAAAAAGGCGTGAAAACTTTATAAGGTGTGCCGTCGCTTTTAAGCGCTTTATGTGGCTCAAACAATAAAGATCCATTGAAACTTTTTGCTTCAACACCATTCGCGGTCAGTGTTTTTTTAATTTCACTGTCTCTAGTAATACGCCACGGCTCGTAACATCTGTTCCAGTAAACGCCACCCGCGCCAGATGATTTAATAAAGTTCAAAAGCACAGAAAGAGCATCGCCGCGCGCAAAACATATTTTTTGATCAAGGTCATTATTCAGCGCGCTTAAGCTTTCATGAAGCCACCAACGACTGGCGCCGCCCATTTTCCACGCGCCACTATTTTCATCATCCAAAATATATAAAGGAATTATTTTTCGTCCGCTCTCAACCGCGGCAGTAAGGGCAGGATTATCTTTCAAGCGTAAATCTTGACGAAACCAAATAATGATTGGGGCGTCTTTATCACTCATTGTTTCTTTTTCATCTGCCTAGAAATTTTGAAATAAAGCCACGTTGGTAAAAGACGTAGAGTTTTCATGATAAACGTAAATTTTTTGGGAAAATGTATTTCAAAGGCTCCGGAGGTAATGCCGCGCGCGATGGCCTTCGCTGCGTCATTGGCTTCAATCATCATAGGCATGGGAAAGTCATTTTTGTCAGTCAAAGGGGTGCGCACAAAGCCAGGTGAGATAAGCTTCACATCTATATTTTCTGGCTCTAGTTCGATTTTTAAGCTTTCGGCATAATTGATAATAGCCGCCTTGGTCGCGCAATAAGGCTGTCCATAGGGCAGGCCGCGATAGCCTGCGACGGAGCCGCATAAAACAATTTGTCCGCTGCCTTGCGTTTCAAAAATTGGCGCTATGGTTTCGACAACATTAAATGCTCCACCAACATTGACGTTCAGCATTTTATGCATGAACCCAATATCTTTCTTTTTTTTATCATGGGCAGAATATATGGCGGCTAAAAAAATTACACTGTCTATGCGTTCAAATTTTTTCTTAATATCACTTGCAGTCGTTTGTAAGGCATTGATGTCTGACACATCAACTGGGCATGAAATATGTCCAGTGCCGCTCAAGTTTTTTACAATATTCTGTAGAGCATCTTTACGCCGCGCAGACAGGGCGAGTGTTGCCCCTTGCGAAGCTAGCTCTTGAGCTAATGCCTCGCCAATGCCACTGCTCGCGCCTATGACCCAGATATGTTTACCTTTGTTGCTGCTCATTACTTGTCCTATTTTGGGATCCGAATTTAGCGCTTTGGGACTTCAACGGATGTGCCGCGCGCCGTGCGCTGCGCTTCTAAACGTTTCATCGGGAATGTCACATTAACAAAAATAGCATAGGGATTCTGTGTTTCACGCTCAACGACATAATGCATATTGTAATAAATGATTCCTGTTTTCACGAGCTTGGTTGTTAAAACCTCATAATTCAAATGGCTAAGCAGAAGCACCTCCTCATCCATGGTGATTACGTCATAGGCGCCATCAAGGGTCATGCCATCACCGGAGTGAATAACACTGTCAAACAGGCCGCGCCTTACGCGCGTCAGAAATTGGGCATCTCCAAACCGTGTATCTTGCTTGGCCAGTGCAATGGCCTGGGACACAACCGCCAAATTAGCAATATGCGCCTTCAGCAAACCATTATATTGAGCAAGCGCCTCGTCTATAGCTCTGAAGTTTTCAGTGCTTTGAACGTTATAGGCTAGGTCTTGAATTTTTCTAACGGTTTCTTCGCCCAGGGGATCATACTGGCGCGTTTGATAATAAAGGCCGCGCAAATTCATATAGTTAAATTTGGCAGAGCGCCCATCAATCAAATTCTGCGCAGCATTATTATATAATATATCGGCCGCCATACTTTCTTTGACGGGCGGTTTTTTCTTTTGCTGTTGATATGGGCGATATATTGGCTGCGATGATTGTGCGAAAGACGCAGGCGCATAAACCGCAAAAGCAGCAAAGATAAAACCAGCCAAACCAAGAATGAAATAACGCATATCCATATCATCTAGTTTAGCACGCCCTGGCGCTATTAAACGAAAATTTATGCCGGAAAGTGAAGCGCGGGTAATAAAAAAGGCCGGATTTCTCCGACCTTTTTAAATTCTATATGTTTGATAACTATCTAAACTTATTCAACAATCTTACTAACAACGCCCGCGCCCACTGTGCGTCCGCCTTCACGGATAGCAAAGCGAAGACCTTCGGTCATGGCGATTGGTGCGATTAGCTCAACTTCGATGTTATTGATGTTGTCACCAGGCATAACCATCTCTGTACCTTCTGGCAACTTCACTTCTCCAGTTACGTCCGTTGTACGGAAGTAGAACTGTGGGCGATAGTTGGTGAAGAACGGTGTATGGCGACCACCTTCATCTTTAGACAAGATGTAAGCTTCAGCTGTGAACTTCTTGTGAGGTGTAATGCTCTTTGGCTTACAAAGAACCTGACCACGCTCAACATCTTCACGCTTTGTACCGCGCAATAGAACACCAACATTGTCACCAGCTTCACCGCGATCAAGCAGCTTGCGGAACATTTCAACACCAGTACATGTCGTTACTTGCGTGTCACGAATACCAACGATTTCAAGTTCGTCACCAACGTTAACTACGCCAGACTCAATGCGACCTGTACATACTGTTCCACGACCAGAGATCGAGAACACATCTTCAACAGGCATCAAGAAGTCTTTATCAACATCACGCGCAGGCTGTGGAATGAAGCTATCTACAGCTTCCATCAATGCTACGATTGAGTTCTCACCAATCTCAGGGTCGCGACCTTCAACAGCGGCTAATGCGCTGCCTTTAACGATAGGAATGTCATCGCCTGGGAAATCATAAGAGCTTAGAAGTTCACGAACTTCCATCTCAACAAGCTCCAATAGCTCTTCATCATCAACCTGATCAACTTTGTTCAAGTAAACAACTAGCGCTGGAACACCAACCTGACGCGCAAGCAAGATGTGCTCACGTGTTTGTGGCATTGGACCGTCAGCTGCGTTAACAACCAAAATAGCGCCATCCATCTGAGCAGCACCAGTGATCATGTTCTTAACGTAATCAGCGTGTCCTGGGCAATCTACGTGTGCGTAGTGGCGGTTATCTGTTTCATATTCAACGTGCGCTGTTGAAATCGTGATACCACGAGCTTTCTCTTCTGGCGCCTTGTCAATGTTCTCAACAGACTCACCTGAACCGAAACGCTTCGCAAGCGCCGCTGTCAATGTTGTCTTACCGTGGTCAACGTGACCAATCGTACCAATATTCGCATGCGGTTTTGTCCGCTCAAACTTTTCCTTACCCATAACTTTAGTCCTTTCGTTATTTAACTTTTAAATTTTTATAAATTAAGCGCCGAGGCTTTCTTTAACTTCTTGAGCCACAGCGGCTGGAACTGGATCATAATGATCGAACTGCATCGTGTAGTTTGCGCGGCCCTGAGACATTGAGCGCAAGTTATTGATGTAGCCGAACATGTTCGCCAATGGCACCATTGCCGTAATTACTTTTGCGTTACCGCGGTCTTCCATTGAAGCAACCTGTCCGCGACGCGAGTTAAGGTCGCCAATGATATCGCCCATATATTCTTCTGGCGTTACAACTTCAACCTTCATCATCGGCTCCAGTAATTGTGGGCCAGCTTTTGCCATAGCTTCGCGGAAAGCTGCCTTAGCAGCGATCTCAAACGCCATAACGCTAGAGTCAACATCGTGATAGCCACCGTCAACCAACTGAACCTTGAAATCAAGAACAGGGAAGCCCGCAACAATACCGGTCTCCTTAGCCATATCCAGGCCTTTTTCAACACCTGGGATATATTCCTTAGGAACGTTACCGCCAACAACCTTGCTTTCGAATTCGAAACCAGAACCTGGCTCACCTGGCGAGAAGATAAGATCAATCTTAGCGAACTGACCAGAACCACCAGTTTGTTTTTTGTGCGTGTAGGAAATTTCACATTCTTTTGTGATGCTTTCACGATATGCAACCTGAGGCGCACCGATGTTTGCTTCCACTTTAAATTCACGCTTCATACGATCAACCAAGATGTCCAGGTGAAGTTCACCCATACCCTTCATGATTGTTTGACCAGATTCGTGATCAACTGAAACTTGGAATGATGGATCTTCTGCAGCCAAACGCTGAAGGGCGATACCCATTTTTTCTTGGTCAGCCTTTGTCTTTGGCTCAATCGCGATTTCAATAACTGGCTCTGGGAATTCCATGCGCTCAAGAACAACTGGACGTTCTTTTTCACATAGCGTGTCACCAGTTGTTGTATCTTTCATACCAACAAATGCCACAATATCACCAGTGTGCGCTTCGCTGATTTCCTCACGGTTGTTTGAGTGCATCAACAACATACGACCAACGCGCTCGCGCTTGTCCTTAACTGAGTTGTGAATGTAAGAACCGGACTCAATTGTACCGGAGTAAATACGAGCAAATGTTAGTGAACCAACAAATGGGTCGTTCATAATTTTAAATGCTAGAGCAGAGAATGGCGCTTCATCACTTGGCTCGCGGTTTTCTTCTTCATCAGAATCAACCTTCATACCCTTTGTCTCACCAATATCTAGTGGACCAGGAAGATATTCAACAACAGCATCAAGCATCGGCTGAACACCCTTGTTTTTAAATGCTGTACCACAAAGCACAGGAACAAAGTCACCAGCAACAGTACCCTTACGGATACAAGCCATTAATGTTTTCTCATCCGGCTCATTACCTTCTAGATAAGCTTCCATAGCCGCGTCATCTTGCTCAACAGCTAGCTCAACAAGTTTTTCACGATACTCAGCAGCCTTATCAGCAAGGTCAGCAGGAATGTCTTGTTCGCTGAATGATGCACCCAGTTGCTCACCATCCCAAATAATTGCCTTCATTTTCACAAGGTCAATATTACCTGCAAAATCATTCTCAGCGCCGATTGGCAATTGAATGATACAAGGCACAGCACCCAAACGATCGATGATCATATCTACAGTGTTGTAGAAGTCCGCACCGACTTTATCCATTTTGTTCACGAAACACATGCGTGGAACCTGATATTTATCAGCCTGACGCCATACAGTTTCAGTTTGTGGCTCAACGCCCGCATTTGCATCAAACACAGCAATCGCGCCATCAAGAACGCGCAATGAACGCTCAACTTCAATTGTGAAGTCAACGTGACCTGGTGTGTCAATAATGTTCAAGCGGAACTTATCGCCACCGAATTGACCAGTTTCCTGAGCATTCCAGAACGTCGTCGTAGCAGCAGAGGTAATTGTAATACCGCGCTCTTGCTCTTGCTCCATCCAATCCATAGTCGCCGCACCATCATGCACCTCACCAATCTTGTGAGACTTAC
>CAKZMN010000119.1 GCA_937128575.1 uncultured Alphaproteobacteria bacterium
AGCGCAAAACCTGCTGGGCGCAGAAAATAAAGATGTTTTAGAAGCCTTAAGCGCCGCCCTTGGCGCTCTAGACGATTTCACATCAGAGAATGTTCAGGCCGCATGTAAAACCGTAGCTGATGATGTGCGCGAAGGAAAGCTCGGCAAAGTCGCTATGCCTCTGCGCGCGGCAATCACTGGCACAACAGTTTCGCCGTCCATATTTAAAGCCTGTGAAATCTTCGGCAAAGACGAAACATGCGCCCGCATTCAGGCCGCAATTTAAGCGCTTTCGGCGGTTAAGGCTTCGCTCAATATAAAAGCAGTGCGATGAATTGATATTGCACTGCAAACAGATTATCCTGTTCTTAAGATTCTTTATCTATCCTAACTAGATATCTTTTAAAACTGGGGACCTGCCACATGAGCGATCAAGCCAATAATAACGAAAAAACATTCACGCTAACCAATGATGAAACCGGCGAAAGCTGTAAGTTACCCATCAAGACTGGCACACACGGCCCAAGCGTTATCGACATACGCAAGCTTTATGCAGAGACCGGACATTTCACATTCGACCCCAGCTTCACAGCAACAGGAAGCTGTAAATCTCGCCTAACATTTATTGATGGCGAAGAAGGCATCTTACTTCACCGCGGCTACAGCATCGAAGATTTGGCTGGTAAAAGCACCTTCCTAGAAGTTGCCCACGCATTGCTCTATGGTGATCTACCAAACAAAGCTGAAAAAGAAGATTTCGAAAAAGACATTCGCTATCACACAATGGTGAATGAACAAGTTCACTATTTCTTCCGTGGTTTCCGCAGAGACGCCCACCCCATGTCTATTATGTGCGGCGTCGTTGCGGCTCTATCCGCGTTCTACCATGACTCCCTTGATATTTGGGAGCCGGAGCAGCGCGAATTATCCGCGCATCGCTTAATCGCCAAAATACCAACGCTCGCCGCCATGACGTATAAATACTCAATCGGGCAGCCATTCATGTATCCGCGCAATGATCTCTCATTCTCGGAAAACTTCCTATATATGTGCTTCGGCGTTCCTGCGGAGCCCTATGTCATGAGCCCCGTTTTGGCCGATGCCATGGATAAAATATTTATCCTGCATGCTGATCATGAACAAAACGCATCCACATCAACCGTGCGCCTTGCTGGCTCGTCACAGGCCAATCCATTTGCTTGTGTTGCCGCAGGCATTGCCTGTCTTTGGGGGCCAAGCCATGGCGGCGCCAATCAGGCCGTTTTGGAAATGCTCGCCGAGATCGGTACAAAAGACCGCATCCCTGAATTCTTAGCACGCGCAAAGGACAAGGAAGACCCATTCCGCCTCATGGGCTTTGGTCACCGCGTTTACAAAAACATGGACCCAAGAGCCGGCGTTTTGAAAAAGGCCGCGCATGACGTGTTAGAAGATTTAGGCGTTAAAGACGATCCATTGCTAGAAATGGCTATGGAGCTAGAGCGCATCGCTTTGGAAGATCCATATTTCGTTGAGCGCAAGTTGTTCCCAAATGTTGATTTCTATTCCGGGATCATCCTGAAAGCCATGGGCTTCCCGACGAGCATGTTTACAGTGTTGTTTGCTGTGGCACGTACGGTTGGTTGGATTTCACAGTGGAAAGAAATGATGGAAGAGCCAAGCATCAAAATTGGTCGCCCCCGTCAACTTTACACAGGCGAGCCATCCCGTCCTTATGTGCCATTAGCGAAGAGAAAGTAAGAATTCTGCCGCTTTTTCTGAAGGCTTAGCAAGCGCGCCGAGCTTTTGACGAACTTTGTCGAACTGTATTTGCTGCATTTCTCTCGTGTTTTTATCGAGCAAGATTTCTAACGTCTTTTCCATCACAACATCAACGGTGC
>CAKZMN010000120.1 GCA_937128575.1 uncultured Alphaproteobacteria bacterium
GCGATTTTTAAATTATTCATACCACAAAACACGTAGGTTTTGGAGGTTGAATTTTAGTTCAACTTGTGAAACGAAGGTTTTAATTGCTAAAAGCTATCAGAGAGTATTAGAAAATCTTATTTAGCTTTAAGAAAGCAGTTTTAATAGTGTTCTGCGGGAGAGGTCGTGCTTTAAATAGGTCAATAAAGCTCAAGTAAAAGGTGTTTAAGTTGAAAATGATAAGTATTATTGAATTAATGAATGATCTGGGTAGCAATATAGCGTAACGAACTACGCCTTAACAAAATCTAGTTGCTGCTCTAGATTCCGCCAATAGCTCTTATTGTCTATTGGCTTTATTTGTTTTAAATCCACATATGGGTCACCTCGTCCGCTCGACACCTCTTTAACCCACCTTCCCTTTATAAAATTTCGATTTTCCAGCACAGAAAATTCATTTTCTTTAACTAAGCGAAACGCCTCTTGTAAATCACAGTGCGCTATAAGGCTTTTACAGGTGCGCCCCTTCATCGAAGGAGTAATTGCAAGCGGATGTTTTTCAAGGCTATACACAGACCATTTTTGAGGATCTAAAAAGTCTCTTTTTGCATATGTAGTTTCACCGCAAAGAAACATTACATCGCCTTTAGCACCATATTTATTAAAACAACCTACGATTTGATTAACGGAAGAGTTCCTTTTATTAAGTTGATAATCCGCGATTACAAAAGCTTGCTTAAGCGCACGAAAACACTCAACGGCCAACACATAGACACCAATGCTATTTAGTATTTCCTGTTTAGAAGGTAATTTCATTTTCTATAACCCTATTCATTTCACAATGAAGTACTATCCTTTTCGATTAAAATCTAGTGATAATGTCAAAAACTAATTAGGTGTTGACGAAGGGCGCCATTTATCGAGCCAGACATTCTTAGGAACAGCATCCGCCTTCACGCCATTATCGCGGTAATAGGAATCAATGGCATAAACCGCGCCGCTATCTATCTCGCGCACCGCCGCCGTATTATGCGGCCACATACCATCAATGAAAAACCCGCGATGCAGGGGATGCGCCCTCTCATGAAATTTGAACGCACCAGCGTCCTGCAGAAAGCCCAAATATAAATCAGTATTCACGGTTTCATCAATGCAGTCCATTTGATGGGCATTTTGCTTTACCGTTTTAGCCTCCGCCAGATCTGGCGTTAAGCCCGTCTGCTGCACAACCAGCGCTTCAATCTTCGCAATCGCTTTGGTAATGGCGATCCGCTCTTGCTCTGCGCTATTTATGTTCTTAAACCCCTTAAGCACACCAGCCCATTGCGCCGAACTTAACTCAACCAACGCGCGCTGCGTACAGGAATAGCCGTAACAGCTATAAAAACTCTGCGGCGCCGCATCTTTTTGCGCAAATTTTGCCATGGGCATGCCCTGCCCGGAACTACAGGCACAAAGCGCAAAAATCATAATGTAAGACCAATATTTCATAGCGTCCGCAGTATTTCATTCAATTCCCTCTTGGGCAATGCCGCAAATTTGATTATGGTGAGCGCCAGATAAGAAAGTGACGAGCATGAAACCAGTAATCGCGATAGACGGCCCCGCAGCCAGCGGTAAAGGCACATTGGCGCGCAATATTGCCAAGGCCCTTGGCTACGCGCATCTGGATACCGGCGCGTTATACCGCGCCGCCGCTTATGAGCTTTTAGACTCTGGCCTCAGCACAAGAGACGCCAAAGACGCAGTAGACGCGGCGCAAATTCTAGTCAAAAAAATTAAAGCCGCGCGCGCCCCCCAAAATATTTTAGGTAAAGACGCATTGCGCGAGGATGATATCGGGCAAGCTGCCTCGAAAATAGCCGCATACCCAAAGGTGC